>NZ_JAWRXG010000046.1:0-499 GCF_046535135.1 Arthrobacter sp. SIMBA_036 | reverse complement strand
CGGCGTTCCATCAGGTATTTGATTTCGGGGGCGTCCATGCCGGGGTGGTAGTACGGGGGCCGGTAGAGGTCCGCGTCGAGTTGTTCGTCCGTGATGGGGATCCGGAGGTGGTCACGGAAGGCTTTGAGGTCTTCCATGGTCAGTTTCTTCATTTGGTGGGTCGCGTTGCGGCCTTCGAAGTGCGGGCCCAGTCCGTAGCCTTTGACGGTTTTGGCGAGGATGACGGTGGGTTTGCCCTTGAATTCGGTCGCTGCCTTGTACGCGGCGTAGACCTTGCGGTAGTCGTGGCCGCCGCGTTTGAGGCCCCAGATCTGTTCGTCGGTGAGGTCCGCGACCATGTCTTTGGTGGCCGGGTTTTTCCCGAAGAAGTGTTCCCGGACGAACCCGCCGGATTCGGCTTTGTAGGTTTGGTAGTCACCATCGGGGGTTTCGTTCATGATTTTCACCAACGCCCCGTCGGTGTCTGCTTCCAGCAGGGAGTCCCATTCCCGGCCCCAGA
>NZ_JAWRXG010000105.1:0-291 GCF_046535135.1 Arthrobacter sp. SIMBA_036 | reverse complement strand
GCGTCCCGGCTGCGCATGGAGATCGATTCCGCGCCCGCAGAGATTGACCCGCTCCGCCGCGCCGTCGACCGTTTGACCATGGAAGAACTGGCGCTGCAGACCGAGACCGACCCGGCCTCGGTGGAGCGGCTGGCTGCCCTCCGCGCGGACATGGCGGACAAGAAGGCAGAGCTCAACGCCCTCAACGCGCGGTGGGAAGCGGAGAAGGCCGGCCGCAACCGCGGGGGTGCCCTCAAGGCAAAGTTCGACGAGTTGCGCTCGTCGCAGAAGAAGTACGAGCAAGAGGGCGAC
>NZ_JAWRXG010000104.1:0-291 GCF_046535135.1 Arthrobacter sp. SIMBA_036 | reverse complement strand
GTGATGCCTGGCACGTTGTCGCTGCGAGTATCTATGGTGCCAGCCTTATTCTGCTTTATACCGCCTCAACGTTATATCATGCGTTTCCCTGGCCAAGAATAAAAGCGGTCTTCCAACAGCTTGATCATGCTGCTATCTATATTCTAATTGCCGGTACCTATACTCCATTTGCTTTAATTAACTTAAGAGACGCATGGGGCTGGACGCTGTTGAGTGTAGCCTGGGGCATTGCTCTTTTGGGTGTATTTCTTGAATTGGGTGTGAAAAAACGAATTAAGTGGCTATCGCTTA
>NZ_JAWRXG010000103.1:0-292 GCF_046535135.1 Arthrobacter sp. SIMBA_036 | reverse complement strand
CGATTTCTCGATGCCAGCGCCCACGGAAATTAAGGAAGAAGTGCGGGACGAAGAAAGCGACGAAGAAAGCGACGAAGCCGAACCGGTTGCCTCTGATACTGAGTGAGGTTAGCGCATGGCAAAGCTAAGTTACCGCCAGGTTGTCGAACGTGCCATGCGCGATCTAATCAAGCGTGGCGTCACGAAAACTTCCCTGGCTCGCTGTATGTCGGAACTGCGCACCGCATTCCCAGACTCGAAAGACCTGGAGAAGAAAACGGAAGCGATGTTGACGCGGGTTTACGAGTCTTCG
>NZ_JAWRXG010000102.1:0-295 GCF_046535135.1 Arthrobacter sp. SIMBA_036 | reverse complement strand
TTGCCCATTTGCAGTTTGTGGAGCTGTAAGAATAAAAATTGAAGAAATAGCATATAGTAAAATAACTGCTTCAACATTCCAACAAACATTTTTGAATACATGGAAAACTAGAGAAAAGTTAGATTACGCACTCTCTATAGGAATTTCTTCACCTGAAACTCACTATTTATTAGGGATTGTATATAATGAGGGAATGCATTGGAAAGACCATACTGATAATGTTACACCAATTACCAATAAATTGGAAAACCTAACTATCAAAAACATGATTAGAGAAGTTTTCCAATAAATAAAA
>NZ_JAWRXG010000101.1:0-296 GCF_046535135.1 Arthrobacter sp. SIMBA_036 | reverse complement strand
AACCGGGTATGGTTATCGGTTACATCGTTCTGCGTGGTGACGGTCCGATCTCTAACCGTGCGATCCTGGCGGAAGAATACGACCCGCGTAAACACAAATACGACGCGGAATACTACATCGAAAACCAGGTTCTGCCGGCGGTTCTGCGTATCCTGGAAGGTTTCGGTTACCGTAAAGAAGACCTGCGTTGGCAGAAAACCAAACAGACCGGTCTGACCTCTTGGCTGAACATCAAAAAATCTGGTACCGGTGGTGGTGGTGCGACCCTTAAATTCAAATACAAAGGTGAAGAAAAA
>NZ_JAWRXG010000100.1:0-297 GCF_046535135.1 Arthrobacter sp. SIMBA_036 | reverse complement strand
GCGAATTCTTATACCTTCAACAATCTACGAACGCCTTCGATTATTACAGCAGACAATAGAGCAAAAGTAACACTTGTCGATGCACAGTAGACAAGCAAGTAAATAGACAAATTTATAATAACCCAACAGGCGATGTAGACACGGCGAAATGTTATTACCTGCCAAAGTTTAGGTTTAAATAATGCAAAGCGCGTATACGTGCAGTCTATAGTCGACTCATCCCCCAAATTATTTGGCCTGTCGACCGGTTCTATTAGTGTGTACTGAAGAAAGTATTTAAAATACAGTAGTTCAATT
>NZ_JAWRXG010000099.1:0-297 GCF_046535135.1 Arthrobacter sp. SIMBA_036 | reverse complement strand
GCAAACGAAGGCGCGTACCGCTGCAAAATAGTCCATGGCGTTTCTGGCGCGAATCGAGTGTTCTGAAAAGGACTTCACGACGTGAAGTTCGGAACCCGCTGAAGTCTTTACGCGAAAGACCTGGCGCATGTGGCAGAGCGGGGGTTCTGGTTTGTTGCTGGAGCGGGTAGTGTACTGGTCCAGCGCCAAGCACGCCAATCACCTCATCTTGACAACCACCTTGCCTTTGGTCCGTCCACTATCGACGTAGGCCATCGCCTCTCTTATCGAATCGAACGGAAAGATCCGATCCACGAC
>NZ_JAWRXG010000098.1:0-297 GCF_046535135.1 Arthrobacter sp. SIMBA_036 | reverse complement strand
TGGCCCTTTGCACGAAGCGTCGTATGCGGCGACGGATCCAGCGATACCGTTCCGTCCTCGCAGACGAGCTCGGCGCGGACGTCATATCCGTATTGGGCGTCGGTGAAGACCTCGATGTCGATCACGACGCCAGATGCCGTCTGCAACAGGATGAATTGCGGCTGGCGGTTCGGCGCATTCCGCGTCGGCGGCGGACTGGTGACGAAGGCCGAGGCGATTTCTTCGTTGAGCAGGAAGCGGGCAATATCGAATTCGTGTCCTGCCGAGTTGGCGATCACCAGATCCGAGGTCAGATAA
>NZ_JAWRXG010000045.1:0-524 GCF_046535135.1 Arthrobacter sp. SIMBA_036 | reverse complement strand
ACGTGCGACAGCCGAGATCACGCCGACGCGTAAGGGTCCCCGGCAGCTAGACGTCAGAGCGTCCATTGGGGACGAAGGTTACCGCCGTTTGATGGAGCATCTCTGGTATGTCATCGTTCGTTGTTTGCTTCTTCGTTCAGGTCTTGGCTGATCGGTGCTGCGAACATGTGTTCGACTAATCGCACTACCTGATCCCTGATTCCACGTATGTCTGCCACCGGCCCCTGCAGTAGACGCTGTAAGGCCAACCCCCGCATAGCGCCAACGACGAACTCAGCCCCGAGCGCGGGATCGATATCGCTGCGCACCTCGCCGCGGGTAATTCCCACCCGCAGGTTGTCCTCCAGCCATGCAAACATCTCCCGGTTGTATTCGGCGACGACTCCGGCCGTTTCCGAGTTCTCCAGTAAGGACTCCGCCAGCAGAAGCAGGAGTGTGCGGGTGTTTGTCCACTTCGGATCACTGCGCCCAAGGTAGACGCGGACATAGCCCAGTACCGCCTGCAGCCCCTCGGGTTGCGTCGG
>NZ_JAWRXG010000097.1:0-302 GCF_046535135.1 Arthrobacter sp. SIMBA_036 | reverse complement strand
GAGTTCAATCTCGGTGGACATCCCCGGGATATAGCGCTCACCATCCCATGCAAGATCTTGCTCGGATTGAACATCATGTTCGGACTCAACGCCCGTGTTCGGCGTCGCGCCGTGAATATTTTCCAAACGGTTGTTCGACATAAAAGCTCTGGTTACCGGATGGCGGACAAAGTGGTAACGCCGACCCGGAGCATAGGAATAGCGAGAAGATGGTGCGCAGTACTGGACGCGTGGACCTTGACCGGCAACGCGTCGTGTATCCAGTGAAGCTGAACGTGCCGTTGTTGTGTGCCGTCGGCGAT
>NZ_JAWRXG010000096.1:0-302 GCF_046535135.1 Arthrobacter sp. SIMBA_036 | reverse complement strand
CGTCTCGCCGTGCCAGCTCTTTTCCTTCCGCTCGCTCATGGCGTTCGTCATCGAGGCCGATCGCGCCTGAATGGTGATCGTATCTGGGGCGCCGGCGTGTTCGACTTCGTTGATCGTGAAAGACCCCTTGTCGACGAGGCCCGTGTCGGCCCATCCGATCGACGCGCGCACAACTTCGCCGCGCTTCGGAATTGCGAGCTTGCCGTCTGAGTCGTCGAGCACGAGCGTCAGCGAGTCGGCCTCGTCCGATCGCGACTCGTCGATCGAGAGGCTCACAAGGCGTGGCTCGATCTTGCCCGTCA
>NZ_JAWRXG010000006.1:0-233592 GCF_046535135.1 Arthrobacter sp. SIMBA_036 | reverse complement strand
GCCAACCAACCCCAACCGGACCTTTTCCGATGAGGCAACGTACCCGGCTCCGCGGACCTTTTCCATGAGTCAACGCGGGCACTGGCAGCAAGTAACCGGCGTCGTTAGGATGGCGCCATGGCCGAGAAACCGAGATCGATGGTGTTGGGCGTGATGGCTGCAGCCGTTGTTGCGGGTTTGGGCCGGATGGTGATCCAAAAAATCAAGGCGGAACGGGCTGCCCGGGAAAGCACGTTGACCACGGTTCCCTTGGATGCTCAGACCCGTGCCCGGATCAGTGACGCGCTCCGCAATCCCCGCAGCTAGGCAACCGACACAGCTAAGCAACCCTGTTGGTTAGGGCGACGCCGTTCTTGAGGGCTGAGATGTTGGTGAGAACCAACCCTGAGGCGCCTTTGGGCCTGTTGCCTGCCACATGGGGCGTAAGGATCAGGTTGGGCGCGGCCCACAGCGGGGAGTTTTCGGGGAGCGGTTCCACCTTGGTGACATCCAGTGCCGCGGCCCGCAGCCGGCCCTCCCGAAGCGAGCTGATGAGCGCGTCTTCGTCCACGGTGGCGCCGCGGCCGACGTTCACGAAAATGGCGGAGTCCGGGAGGGCTCGGAGGACGTCCGCGTTGAGGGCGTCGGCGGTTTCGGCAGTTGCCGGCAGGATCGACACCAAAACGTCGGTGGTGCGCAGGATGCCGTCCAATTGATCCGCGGCGACTACAGGGAAGCCGTACCGTTCGCCTTGTGAACCCGCAACGCCTGTGACCTTGGCACCCAAAGCTGCCAGCAGCGGAGCGAGCCTGCCTGCGATCGAGCCGAAGCCCCAGATGGTGACGTTGGCGCCGTCGAGCGTATAGAGCCGTTCGGTGTCAGGCGCGGATTGGGCAATGTTGTATGGCTCGTTCCACTGTGACGCCTTTTGCGATTCCATCAATTGGTCCATCCGTCGCACGGCGGCCAGAATCAAAGCCAGTGCGTGTTCGGCCACGGGGCCATCGTGAAGTGATCGTCCCGACGTGATGGCTACGTTCCCGCCGAACCCGGCAGCCAGCACACTATCGGGACCGGCCGCGAGGGTCTGGACGAGCTGGAGACGGGACATTCCGCGGGCGGCACTTGCCAGGTTCTCCGCCGTATTACGCCACACCACCAAGACTTCTGCGTCCAAGTGCTCGGCGGGGACCGGCTTGTCCACTTGGTACACAACCACGTCGTCCCCTGCGGGGGAGAGGTCCAACTCGATGGTGTCCGGAACGAGGATTTTCACTGCAGCTCCAAAGGTTAAGGCGAATACCGGTATGCCTCGACGCTACCGCTTTGCTTTCTGTTGCAGGATAAATTGCGTGCGCTTGATGTCATATTCGGCTCTCACTCGATACGCTGTGACTGCGCTGGTTGTATTTCTTTGACAAGAGTTGTCACGAATGCAGTCAGCTCGCTTGGGCCTTGGCGACGGAGCCGGGCCTTCCCAGTGAAAGGTGCAACCACTCGTGAAATCAGCAGGAAAGAGCTTCGCCAGAAGCGGGAGGCTTGGTAAGGGCGCGGCTCTGGCTGTGGGCTTGCCGTTGCTTCTCACTTCGCTTGCGATGCCAGCCCAAGCTGCTCCCGCCCCGGGGACAGCGACAGGAAACGTCGCAAGCGTGGCAAAGAAGAACCTTGACCCCGGCGCCTACAAGGATGGACGCTACATGGTGGTCCTGGCCGAAAAGCCTGCGGCAACATACGACGGCGGCACGGCCGGCCTTGCGCCCACGAAGGCGGAAAAGGGCAAAAAGCTCGACGCCAACAGTGCACCTGTGAAGCAGTACCAGGAACACCTCCAGCAGAAACAGCAGGAGGTTGCCAAGCAGGAAAACGTGACCATCAAGCGTGAGTTCACCACCGCCATCAACGGCTTCAGTGCCACGCTGACCGCGGACCAGGCCATCAAGCTGGCCAAGGATCCCAAGGTCCTGATGGTGGCGCCGGATACCCAAAACGCTCCGGACTATTCAACGAGTGATTTCCTGAAGCTCAGCGGCCCCAACGGCACGTGGGCAACGCAATACGGCGGCCAGGAAAACGCGGGCAAGGGCACCGTTGTAGGCGTCATCGACACCGGCTATACCCCCTCCAACCCGTTCTTCGCCGGTGACCCGGTGGGTCCCTTGGTGGGTAACCCGCAGGTTGGCGTGCCGTACCGCACCGCTGATGGCAAGATCGCCATGCTCAAGGCGGACGGCGATACTTTTGTTGGTGAATGCCAAGCCGGCGCCGATTACGATGGCACGGCGTGCAACTCGAAGGTCATCAGCACGCACTACTTTGCCGATTCCTTCCTGGAGACTGTCCCACCGGAAAACCGTTCGCCGAAAGAGGTCCTCTCGCCGGTGGATGTGGACAGCCACGGCACCCACACCGCCAGCACGGCAGCAGGTAACGGCAACGTCGATGCCGTAGTGGACGGGCGCAGCTTCGGAATCACCAGCGGCATTGCACCGGCAGCGAAGCTTTCCATTTACAAGGTTTGTTGGGAGGACACTGACCCTGCTACAGGCGGTTGTTACGCGTCCTCGGCAGTGGACGCGATTGAACAGGCAATCGTCGACGGCGTGGATGTACTGAACTACTCCATTTCCGGTTCCACCACGTCCACCACGGATCCGGTGTCGCTCGCTTTCCTTTCGGCGACGTCGGCAGGAATCTTCGTCTCTGTCTCCGCCGGAAACTCCGGGCCGACGCCCGGCACGGTCAATCACGGCGCCCCGTGGTTGACCACAGTCGCGGCTACGTCATTCTCCCAGGAGCTTCAAGGAACAGTGCAGTTCTCCGATGGGAGCAAGTTCCGCGGAGCGAGCATCATGAACCATGAGGTGAGCGGGGCCGGCGTCGTGCTCTCCGCCCAGGCTGCAAGCGGGAACGGTAACGCGGCCCTCTGTGCTCCGGGGTCCTTGGACCCCGCCAAGGTCACCGGCAAGGTCGTGGTGTGTGACCGAGGCGTGGTGGACCGAACCGCCAAGAGTGCCGAGGTTCTCCGTGCCGGGGGTGTCGGCATGATCTTGGTAAACCTCACCGACTCGTCGCTGGACACTGACAAGCACGCTGTACCCACCGTCCACGTGAACCCGCCGGCAACTCAAGCGATCAAGGACTTGGTGGCAGCTAATCCGGCCATCACCGTTTCCTTGCTGAACCACGACACCACAGGCCTTCCGCCGGAGCCGCAACCACAGATAGCAGGGTTCTCTTCCCGCGGTCCGTTGCTTGCAACCGACTCGGACCTGTTGAAGCCGGATGTCTCCGCCCCCGGTGTTGCTATCCTCGCCGGGGTCTCGCCCATCGGCACCGGTGGTGACAACTTTGGCTTCCTTTCCGGTACGTCCATGGCTTCCCCGCACGTTGCGGGATTTGGAGCATTGATCCTTTCCAAGAACCCAACATGGTCTCCGGCTACGGTGAAGTCCGCCATGATGACCACCGCAGGGCCTGTGAAGCTGGCCAACGGGACCGTCAACACGGATGTCTTCGCCACCGGAGCGGGACAAGTGGACCCCGCAAAGGTCCTCAGCCCCGGATTGGTCTATGACGCCAGCACCGAGGACTACCTCAAGTTCGTCCAGGGCACTGGAATGGACCTGGGCATTCCCGGCTTGGGCACCACGCAACCGCGGGACATGAACGTTCCTTCCTTTGCTTTGGGGAACCTGGCAGGAAAGATCGAGGTCACCCGCACCGTCACTGCCCTCACCCCTGGCCTCTACCGTGCCACGGTCAACGTCCCCGGCATCAACGTCAAAGTGACGCCGGCCGTCCTGAACTTCACCTCCGCGGGGGAGAAGAGGACGTTCAAGATCCAGTTCGAGAACAACAACGCCCCGCTGGGCAAGTTCGCCATGGGTTCACTTTCCTGGCAGGGCGCGGGCAAGACGGTCACCTCACCGATCGCTGTCCGGCCGCAGTCCATCATTGCGGACAAGGCGTTGGCGTTCACGGGGACCGGCCCCAACGGCTCTGCTGCCATCAACATCACCTCCGGCACCAACCTGCCGGTGGGAGTCACCGTCGATGGCCTGTCCAAGGCTGACTCCACGGCCATCGAGCTGACCCCGGGACCTTTCACGGGTGAGACCGATGGATCCAACTACGTGAAGAAGGTGACGGTGGGAGCAGGCAGTGCCTTGGCCAGGTTCTCGGTCAACTCCTCCAACGACGCCGCCGACTTTGACATGCTGGTGCTTACTCCCGACGGCGAACAGCTGAGCGCTGCGACGCCGTCGGCCAGTGAAAGCCTGACTGTCCCTGATCCGGCGCCCGGTGATTACTACGTCTTCGCCAACCTATACGCCAGCCCCAACAACCAAGCCACCAAGGCCACAGTTGATGCGGCGGTTTTGGGCGCCAACGAGGGCAACGCAACCGTGACCCCGAACCCGATTCGCCTGGCCAACGGTAAGACCGGGCAGATCTCGCTGAACTGGAAGAACTTGACGCCCGGCTCGTATATCGGGCGGCTCACCTTCGACGGAACCAGCGAGCCGAGCTTCGTGACCGTCGTCGTCAATCCCGGCGGTGCAGTGGTGGTGCCGGATAAGGAAAACCCGAAGAAGGATAAGAAAGACAAAAAGATCCGCGACGCGGATCCTGCGCAGAGCAATAACGCAAGCTAACTGAGCGGCGTGAACAGCAGCGGCCGGCGGATTATCCGCCGGCCGCTGCTGTTGTGTCACGGCTGTTGTGCCGTTGGGGTTTAGGTGGCCCCGGTGGAGCCGGTGCTGCCGCCAAAGAGTGTGGCCAAGGTGCGCCATCGTGCGATCTCACAGCCATCGGTTTTGCTGAACCTGCTGTGCACCTTGCGCCCGCGGAACCAGCCTGTCACCACGGCCACTTGCGGACCGCCATACTGCTGCGTGCAGGTGCGGTCCGGCTGCGGTTCGGGAAAGAACGCCTCTTCCCCGAACTGTTCGACGGCGGCAAGTGCCGCAGCTGCGTCCGGCAGGTTCGAATCAATGGACTTGGGATCGGCCGAGAGGATGCCGGAGGCGGACCTGAGGTGGAACTCCGTGCTTTCCGCGTCCGGCGCTTCGGTCAACGTGATTGTCAGGTCGACGTCGTACTCGCTATTTTCGGGGGAAACCATGGTCACCTTTCGCTGATGGCGGCGGGTTCCCCGGCGGTGACTGCGCCGGGCCGTTCACCGAGCAACGGTTGTACTGCCTCAAGCACACGGGCCCGAAGTTCCTGGGACTCGGCCGCGAACGCCCGTTGGTATTCAACGTACTCGGCTTTGCCCTGCGGTGTCTCGATCTTGATGGGTGGGTATCCCCATTCCTCGAGGTCGTACGGGGAGGCCTTCATGTCCATGGTCCTGATGCGCCATGACAGTTCGAAACAATCCATCACTACGTCACTTGGCAATGCGGGGGTCAATTTGTAGGCCCACTTGTAGAGGTCCATGTTGGCGTGCAGGCAGCCGGGCTGTTCCATGGCCCGCTGGTTCTCGCGGGTGGGTCGGTGTTCATTGAGGGGGATGGCATCGGGCGTGTAGAAGCGGAAAGCGTCAAAGTGCGTGCACCGGATGCGGTTTTCGTCCACGACGGCGTCAGTGCCCTCGGCGCCGAGCCGCAACTCCAGGTATTCGTGGCGTAACTCGAACTTCTCCTGCCGGTACACCATCGCCCATTCGTGGAGGCCGAAACAGCCGAACTGAGCGGGGCGCTTGGCCGTTCCCGCCAGGATGATCCCAGCGAAGTTGACGGCTTCGGAGCGGTCTCGGAGGAAGCGGGTGCGGTCGAAGGTGACGGCGGGAGTTCCCGGCGCCAGCCCGATCGAGGCGAGTTCGCCGTCGGGCGTTCGGTAATACTTCCAGCCCGCGCGGTCGACGGCCCGCGGACCGCTCAGCACCCTGCCATCGCCGGGGTGCCAACGCTGCAATTGCCCGGGCTTTTGGGTGTAGTAGGTGAAAAGGAAGTCTTCCACGGGATGCTTCTTACCTGCCGAGCGCCGTGCTAGATAGGGGTCGGCATAACGCGCCACACGGGCGTGGTGGGCTGCCTCCAGTGGGAGCCATTGATCCTCGGATAAGTGCTGCATGGGTCCGGCCACTCAGCTGCCGCCGCTGGAGCCAAGCACGCTGCTGGCAGCGTCCCACCGGGCAATCTGGCAACCGTCGGTGCGCTTGAACGCGATGTTGATTTCTTTGCCGTCCACGGATCCCGTCACGGTGGCTGTGGCCGGGCCACCGTATTGCTGGGTGCAGGCAAAGTCCGTCCGGGCCGGCGCGGGACTCAAAAGTGTGGGGTGGTCCTTAATGGCGGTGCATGCGGCGCTCGCCGCCGGGTGCTGGGTTTCGGCGGCTGGAGTGCCGTCGGTGCATACCAGCGTGTAAGTCCTTGGCACGCCTCCCGGTTCATCAAGCACCATGATGGAGAGTTCGGCGTTGCCCTGCCCGGTTGGGGGAGCGGAGTTGGGGACGCTGGGGCCGCCCGGAGCGGGACTGCCCGAACATGCCGTCACCGCGGCGACCCCAAGCATTGCCAGGGCCGGGCGAACATCCAACATGTGCATCCAAACTCCTCGGTTTTGCGTCCATTTTACGCGGGACTTTTGGCCTCCGGAGCATCCATGGACGACGGCGAAGCCCCTCCATGCGTGCTTGCATCCACGCCCTCGCGTTGCGTGGCGGCGATGAGTCCAGTCATTGCCCTGTGCAGTTCCGCCACCTCCTCCCGGCTAAGGTGCAAGCGATCACGGATCTGCCCGGGGACCGTGGTGGCCTGCTCGCGAAGTGCCGCGCCTTTGGCTGTCAGCGTGATGGCGAGTGCTCGTTCATTGCCCGGGACGCGTTCCCGAGTAAGGAGTCCGGCTTCTTCCAGGCGCCTAAGCAGCGGCGACAATGTCGCAGGGTCATGCAGGAGGCTATCGCTGATGTCCTTTAACGTCCGCGGACTCCGTTCCCAGAGGGCCAACATGACCAGATATTGGGGATGTGTCAGCCCGAGGCGTTCAAGGACGGGTTTGTAGATGCCCACCACGCTGCGGGAGGCCACGGTCAAGGCAAAACACAGTTGCCGCTCCAGCAGGAGATCGTCGGTTTCCTCGACGGCGTTAGCGCCAGCCATGGCTTCCTCCTTGTTAGGGGCACCCCGCGCCCCTTTAGTTAGTGTACTAACAATTAGGGTACTATTGTTGTATCGCACCGCCTAAATAAGGAGTCGTTCAGCGTGGCAAAGGAACCCTTCGCCCAGAAGTTCATGCGCGCCACCGGTAAATTGCGGGCCATCTTCGGGCCAGCCCACAGCAGTTCACTCGATCACGAGATGACCGAAGACAACCAAAGGCTGCTGGCTCAACGGCAAGCCGAAACCCAGCAGTGGGAAACGGTTCGCCGTCCGGACGGCAGCACCTACGTGGTGCCCCGAAATCCCGACGACAAATCGCTGCGCTAAGACACGCTTACGCCCTGCTGGGGCCGGGGGAGGCGCCGAGCGCGACGGAGAAGTCCCTGGCTACTTTGGCGGCGAGCTGTCCGGCCTGGTCCAAGTGGCGTCCGAACCGTTGCTTGGGGGCGCTGACGTTGAAGGCGGCCACAACCCGTTGTTTGAAGTCATACACGGGCGCCGAAACGCCCACGACGCCCAACTCGAATTCCTCGTCGACCACGGCATAACCCTGTTGGCGGATGAGTTGGATCTCTGCGCGCAAGTCATCGAAGGACTGGATTTTGGAGGCGAGGTCTCCAGTGGCCGGGCTCTGGCCTGACTGCAAAGCCAAGGGAGAAAGGTCCTCGCGGTCCGGCCGCACGCCCGATTTGGTGGCGGCCGTGTGGGTGTCATACCAGTCCTTTAGCGCGGTCTCATCCCAGTCGCTGACAAGTACCCTGCCGGCCGACGTGCTCCAAGCGTCAACGCTGACGCCCTCCCAGCCCAAGGCCCTGTAAGTGTGGTTCGACATTTCGCTTTTCAGGGTCAGGACAGTTCCGCCCCGGAGCACGCAGAGGTGCGTGGTTTCATGGGTAGCCGCGGACACCCGCTTGAGGTACGGTGCCGATGCGCTGACCATCCTGGCCTCAGTTGTCCGCGCGGCCAAGGCATACAAGCTGTGCCCCAAGGTGTAGAGAAGGCTTTCAGGATCCCGGCTAACCAAACCTGCTTCTGCCAGTGTGGCCAGGGTCCTGGATACTTGGGCCTTGTCCCGGCCGGTGATCTCGGCAACCTTGTTCACGCCCAGGCCGTTTCCCGCCACGGACTCCGGAGACCCCAGGATTTCGAGCAATTCCAGATCCCGCCGCAAGCCGGAGGAATTGCGCCGGGGAGCAGGTGCTGCCTTCATGGGGTTCTCTCCTTCAGTCAACCGGATTGATTGATCCTAACCCCGTTTGCGTTGACATTTCAACAACATGCATTGCGCAAAAGGGAACGTGCCTTCTACGGTTGTGTCATGGCTCACGCCGCTGTGAGCGGATCCTTTCCCCCAACGAAGTGAAAAGGAGGATCGCATTGAACGACTCTTTTCTGCCGGATCTCGGTCAGTTCCTCGCCAAGAGATCAGCTGACATTGCCGAGTCCGCAGGCCAGCATCTGCTGGTTGTGCTCGTTTCCCTACTGATAGCGACAGTCATCGGTGTGGGGGTCGGTGTCCTGGTATGGAACAGGCCCATCGGCCGCTCGGTAGCTATCGCAGGAGCCGGGGTTGGCTTGACCATCCCCTCCATGGCCTTGCTGGCGCTGCTCATCCCCGTGCTGGGGCTTGGGTGGACGCCAACGATCGTGGGCCTGGCCTTCTACGCACTGCTGCCCATCATCCGAAACACCGTGGTGGGGCTGCGTGAAGTACCAGTCGCCGTTTCGGAATCGGCCAAGGGCATGGGCATGGGAACTGCCAAGACGCTGTTCCTGGTCCAACTCCCCATGGCGTGGCCCGTTGTACTGACCGGCGTGCGCGTTTCAGCCCAATTGTCCATGGGAATAGCCGCCATCGCGGCTTACGTGGGCGGTCCGGGCCTGGGGCAGATGATCTTCAAAGGCCTCTCCAGCCTTGGATCCAAGAATGCCCTGAACTTTGCCGTCGTGGGAACTGTCGGCGTCATTATCCTTGCCCTGCTGCTGGATGGCGCATTCGTCTTCATCCGCCGCGTCACTACCTCAAGGGGACTACGTGTCTGAAACAACAACCCATCCGGCAACAACAACCCGTCCGGCCAATGGTGCCCGGATCGTCCTCAAGGACGTCACTAAAACCTATCCCGGCCTGGTGATTCCAGCCGTCGAGTCCTTCACCATGGACATCGCCCCTGGTGAGCTGATCATGTTCGTCGGCCCTTCGGGTTGTGGCAAAACCACCACCATGAAGATGATCAACCGAATCATCGAACCCACTTCCGGCTCCATCACCATCGACGGTGAAGACGTCCTTTCGCTCGACCCCAACGAACTCCGACGGCGGATTGGTTACGTCATCCAGCAGATCGGGCTGTTTCCGCACATGACCATCGCAGAGAACATCTCGGTGGTCCCCAAACTCCTTGGCTGGGACAAGAAGCGGATCAGGGACCGGGTGGAGGAGCTGCTTGCCGTCGTCGAACTCGATCCCGCCACCTTTGCCTCCCGCTATCCACGGCAACTATCCGGTGGCCAGCAACAACGCGTCGGCGTGGCGAGGGCCTTGGCCGCCGATCCGCCGGTGATGCTCATGGACGAGCCATTTGGGGCTACGGACCCCATCACCCGGGAGAAGCTGCAAAGCGAGTTCCTGCGGCTGCAGGAAAAGCTGAGCAAAACATTTGTCTTCGTTACCCACGATTTCGACGAGGCTGTGCGCCTGGGGCACCGGATTGCGGTGTTGTCCGAGCGCTCGCAGATTGAGCAGTTCGACACTCCGGCGAACATCCTGGCGAATCCCGCTAACGCCTACGTCTCGCAGTTCGTCGGGCACGGGGCCGCGCTGAAGCGGCTTGGGCTCATTCCCGTGGGCCACGCGGCCTTGGGGCCTACCGGCAGCCGGAGCGCGCTGACCATCGGCGTTGAGGCCTCCCTCCGGGATGCGCTGGATGCACTGGTTTTGTCCGGCGGATTGCCCGTCACCGTCGTCGACCAGAACGGCAGGGCGGTGGGATCCATCGACATCGAGCGAATCTCGGCGGTCCTTGGCACCGAAGTCCTCCCACCTGCATTAGCCGGGGGAGCAAGGCCATGACGGCACAAGCAACGAGGGATCTTGCCACCTCGTTCGGTACTCCTTCGAATCGTAAGGGCGGCTACTTCACCTTCAAACGGTTTGGTACCCCGTTGGTGATCGTTGCAGCCTTGCTCGCCCTTTTCCTCTGGATCTCCTCGCTCACCTTGGACTCCATCGAACTCCGCACCCTGAATTGGGGTTACCTCGCCGACAGGACCCGTGAACACCTGGCGCTGACGGTGACCGCGTCCGCGATCGTGGCCGTCATCGCCATCCCCGTCGGGATTATGCTCAGCCGGGTTCACTCCAAAGCAGTGCATGCGGTGGTTTTTGGCATCGCTAACGTGGGCCAAGCAACTCCTGCCATCGGCTTGGTGATCCTTTTGGCCATCGTGTGGAAGCTCGGCTTCGAAGTGGCGCTGGTTGGGCTGGTGGCCTACTCGGTACTTCCCGTGCTCCGCAACACGTTGGTGGGACTGCAGCAGGTTGACTCCAGCCTTACCGAAGCCGCAAGGGGCATGGGCATGCGGCCGTTCCAGGTCCTCACCACCATCGAACTACCGTTGGCGATTCCCGTGATCGTGGCGGGACTAAGGACCGCGTTGGTCTTTTGCGTCGGCGTCGCCACGGTTGCAACCTTTATCAACGCCGGCGGCCTGGGCGACATGATCGTCAACGGGCTCAAGCTGCAGCGCTGGCCCGTGTTGGTGACCGGTGCCGTCGTCGTCTCTTGCATTGCCCTAACCATTGATTGGCTTGCCGGGCTGGCCGAGGACCTCCTCAAGCCCAAAGGCATATGAAACGTCCCGAACAAACAAAAGGAACCATCATGAAGAAACCTGTAATGACCCTTCTGGCCACGGGCGTGGCGGTGGCACTGAGCCTCACAGCCTGCGGAGGCGCGGCATCTTCCTCCTCAACTGCAGCATCCGGCGGTAAGGAACTTGACGGACTGACCGGTGTCATTGGCGCCAAGGACTTCTCTGAGCAGTTCATCCTGGCCCACATCACCAGCCTCGTCCTGAACGCCCACGGAGCAAACACCACCACCAACACCAGCGTGGTGGGATCGGCCAACGTTCGAACGGCTTTCGAGACCGGCCAGTTCGCCGGATATTGGGAGTACACGGGAACTTCGTGGATCACCTACAACAAACAAACCACCCCCATCAAGGACAAAGCTGAGATGTTCAAGGCTGTCAAGGACGTCGATGCCAAGAAGGGCATTGCCTGGCTTGACCCGGCCCCCCTGAACAACACCTACGCCTTCGCGATCCGCGAGGACAAGGCCAAGGAATTGGGCATCAAGAGCATGTCCGACGTCGCCAAGCTCCCCGCAAGCGAACAAACCTTTTGCATGGAAAGCGAATTCTCCACCCGCGACGACGGCTGGCCCGGTCTGAAGAAGGAATACGGACTGAGCCCCAACGCCAAGGTTTCCATGCTGGACACCGGTGTCATCTACACCGCCACCCAAAAGGGCCAGGACTGCAACTTCGGCGAGGTCTTCGAAACGGATGGTCGCATCCCGGCACTGAAGCTTCAGGTCATGGATGATGACAAGAAATTCTTCCCCGTCTACCAAGGCGCCCTCACCATCAAGTCCGATCTCTTGGCAAAATACCCTGCCATCGCCGATATCATGTCCAAGGTTTCACCGAAACTCACCACCGAAGTCATGCAAAAGCTCAATGCCAAAGCCGACGTCGATGGCGACGACCCAGCAGATGTTGCCAAGGAATGGCTCACATCCGAAGGCCTGATCTAGGTATGGGGAACGCACAAGAAGTCCAACTCGGTGAGTCCTTCGTGGGCAACGGTGTCAATGCAGCGCACGTGAATACGGTCCTGGGACATCGCAGTGGGCCAGCAGGAACAGCCTGGGCGACGGCCCTTGCATCACCCAGCGCCGGGCACGTACCTTTCGTCACAGTCCTGCGGCCATCCCTCCCGGTGAAGCCGCTGACGTTGTTCGTCACCAAGGCAGCCCCGGCCAATGACCGGCACGGGAACCTGATCTGGGGTGCAGCCCAAGCCGGGATCGCCGCAGGCGTGGCCGATGCCGTGGCCGACGGCATCGTCTCCGACGAGCAGGCGGATTCGCACGCGCTCATCGCAGCGGTATGGGTCAACCCGAACGCGGACGACGACGAGGCCGTCTACCGAAACAATCGCGAGTCGGTCCGGACTGCTTTGGAAAACGGGGTCAAGAACCTCCCATCCACGGCAGAAGTGATCGAGGCACGCAACTCTCCGACCAATCCCTTCTTCACCCCGCGAGGTTCACAACCATGAAGATCACCGCAATCCGGCTGACCCGGATGGTCCTGCCTTTGGACCCGCCGTTTAACGCGGCGTGGGATCCGGAACCCCGCACCTCCTTCCCGGCCACCCTGGTGGAGGTGGAGACCGATGAAGGGATCACCGGAGTGGGCTCGGGGGACACCATGGATGGCTTCGAGGCTTACGAACACCTGTTCATCGGTACCGACCCCATGGCCATCCTGAACCAGGTCCGGCGGCTTGAAACCATCAACTTCCACGGCGGCCGCTACTGGCCGCTGGAAGCAGCGCTGTGGGACATCATCGGCAAGGTGGCAGGCCTCCCGGTGGCAACCCTGTTCGGTGGTGCGCAGGACCGGTTGCTGGCCTACGCATCCTCCGGTGAACTGAAGCCCCCCGCAGCGCGGGCCGAGTCCGCGCTGGCCGCCAAGGCCCGCGGATTCAAGGCAATGAAGATCCGCATCTCACGGGACCGTTTGGAAGAAGGGGTGGAGTCCGTCCGTGCTACCCGGGAAGCAGTGGGCAAGGATTTCGACCTCATGGTGGACCTGAACCAGATGTGGCGCATGAGCGGGGATATCGAGCCTGCCCTGGAACTGGCCAAGGTCCACCGCCTGGCCGCCCAGTTGGCTGAGCTCGATGTCCGCTGGCTTGAAGAACCGTTGCCCCAGGCCGACATCAAGGGTGCCCAGCGGGTCCGTGAGCAGACGGGGATCCAGGTTTCAGGCGGCGAGATGGTCCGCAGCATGCCCGAGATGATGGCGCTCATCGAAGCCGATGCTTACGACATCTATCAACCGGACGTGGCGTTGGCGGTGGGGATGTATCGAGCCCGCCAGGTGGCGGAATCTGCCAACCTCAAGCATCGGTTCTTCACCCCTCACACCTGGAGTAACGGCTTGGGATTGTTGGCCAACCTGCATGTGGCTGCGGGTGTGGATGCCGGTCCTTACCTTGAGTTCCCGTACGACCCCCCAGGATGGACCCCGGAGCGCCGGGACTTCTTCATGGAACCACTGGACATTGATGATGAAGGAACCCTCAAGGTGCCGGATTTGCCGGGCTTGGGCGCCATCATCGACTACGACGCCGTCAAGAAATACTCGGTCTAAGGAAACGCCATGCCAGTAACCAAGCCAGCAACCAAGAACGACTGGATCCAGCGGGCGAAAGCCCAGCAACCGGCGACCGGCCTGTACATCGACGGCGGCTTTCGAGCCGCCCGGAGCGGCGAAACCTTCCCCACGGTTTCGCCGCGGGACGGCTCCGTCACCGCTGATATATCGGCAGCGGGCGAGCAGGACGTGGACGACGCCGTCCGGGCAGCCCACCGTGCTTTCGAAGCCGGAACATGGTCCCGCACGGATCGGCGTCATCGCCAGGCTGTCCTCACCCGGTTGTCGGACCTCATCCTGGAAAACCTCGAGGAACTGGCCCTCCTGGAGTCCACCGACGCCGGCCACCCCATCGGTGACGCGCTCGCCGTCGACGTTCCCAGCTGTGCACGCACCTTCCGCTGGTACGCCGAAGCTTTGGACAAGGTCTACGACGACGTCGCTCCCACCCCGCGTGATGCCCTGGCGATCATTTCCCGCGAGCCATTGGGCGTTATCGGTGCCGTTGTTCCCTGGAACTACCCGCTTATCATTACGGCGTGGAAGGTGGCACCCGCACTCGCCGCCGGCAACTCGGTGGTCCTTAAGCCGTCGGAGCAGACGAGCCTCAGCGCGTTGCGGCTTGCCGAACTCGCCAGTGAAGCTGGTGTCCCCGACGGCGTGTTCAACGTTGTTCCGGGACTGGGCCATGTTGCCGGCGCTGCCCTTGGGCGGCACCAACTGGTGGACAAGGTCACCTTCACGGGGTCACCTGAAGTCGGCCGGTTCTTCCAGCGCTACGCTTCGGAATCCAATGGCAAGCAAGTGGCGTTGGAGCTGGGCGGGAAGTCAGCCCAGGTGGTACTGCACGACGTCGGCGACCTCACCGCGTGTGCTTCCGCCGTGGCCTGGGGGATCTTCTACAACGCAGGGCAGACATGCCACGCAGGCTCCCGGCTACTCGTGGATGAACGCGTGCACGACGCCCTGATCGAAGAAGTCATTAAGGTAGGGCGTTCCCTGCAGCTTGGCGATCCTTTGGATCCGGCCACCCAAATTGGCGCCATCATTGACGACAAGCAGCTCGGGAGCATCCTCGGCTATTACGCCATCGCGGAAGAAGAGGGCATAGCAGTCGCCAGCGGTGGCACGCGGGTGCACCCCGCCGGCGTCGAGAATGGCTACTATTTGGAACCCACGGTCCTGGACAAGGTCAACAATGCCGGGCGCATCGGACAGGAAGAGATTTTCGGGCCGGTACTTGCCGTATCCACCTTCCGGGGTGCAGCCGAGGGTATCCGCTTGGCAAACGACAGCAAGTACGGCTTGGCGGCAAGCGTGTGGACGCAAGACATCACCAAGGCGCACACCGCGGCACGCGAACTTCGCGCCGGCACCGTGTGGGTGAATACGTTCGACGTCGCCGACATCATCACACCGTTTGGCGGGTTCAAGGAATCCGGCTTCGGAAGGGACCGCTCCCTCCACGCCTTGGACGCTTATTCGGCCCTGAAAACAACCTGGATCAACCTGGGCGACACCGCCCTGGATGACTAAACCACGCATACCAGCCTGAATTGAGACTCGATATGACTGCAACAACGCATGTCTCCGCCTCGGAGACACTGGCCCTGAAGCCGGGCAGCGCCCGCATCGGCTTCATTGGATTGGGCAACATGGGCTCCGGCATGACACGCAATCTCCAGGCGGCCGGATTTCAACTGATCGTCAATGATGTCCGTCAGGAATCCGCTGCCGAACTCCTCGCAAACGGCGCGGAATGGGCCGATGATGCCGCGGCCGTAGCTGCCGGTTCCGACGTCGTCATCACCATGCTCCCTACGCCCAAGCACGTGGAGAGCGTCGCGCTCAGCCCCCGCGGCATCCTGGCCGGACTGCCCGACGGCGGCACCTGGGTGGACATGTCCACGTCGGTTCCGGAGGTGGCCAACAGGGTTCGCGAAGCTGGCACCGGGCGAGGCATCCGCGTGGTCGATGCCCCCGTCAGCGGCATGTCCGTGGGTGCCGCGAACGGCATGCTGCAGATCTTCGTCGGTGGTGAGACGGCCGACGTCGAACGTCTCCGCCCCGTGTTCGAGGCGATGGGCGACCCGGACCGGATCCTGCACGTGGGCGGCCATGGGGCCGGTTACGCAGTTAAGCTCATGATCAACCAGTTGTGGTTCTCGCACCTGGTGGCCACCGCGGAAGTCCTCAGCACCGGGGTAAAAGCCGGAGTCGACTTGGAAGTCCTGCGGCAAGCGCTGATCGCCAGCCCGGCAAACTCCAACTTCGTGCAGAACGATGTCCTGTCCATCCTGAACCACGGCGACTACGACGAAGGCTTCGCCATTGCCTTGGCCTGCAAGGATCTGGGCTTGTCCGTTGACCTTGCCCGCTCGGTGGGTGTCCCCATGGAGCTCTCCGGCTTGGTGGAGCAGCTTTACCGCCGGGCAAAGGCACTCTATGGCGATAAAGCCGGCGAGATGACACCAGTGAAACTCTATGAGGACGCCATCGGGATGCAACTGCGGACGGCATCGGCAACCTCCACCGTCACGTCCGGAGAAGGAGCTTGAACATCATGCAGACTCGCGCACAGATCCACGCGGAGCTGGCCACCACGGAGTTGACGCTGGACCCCAAGCCCACGGCCTACTTCGGGCGGGGGAAGGTAGCGGAAGTAGGAGGGATCGTTGCCGCTCTGGGAGCGAAGTCGGCGCTGATCGTCACGGACCCGTTCCTTGCCACCACGGACGTGGTAGCCGCCGTCCGGACCTCCCTGATCGCTGCAGGACTTGCCGTCACCGTGTTTGATGGAGTGACGCCCAACCCCACCACCACCTGCGTTGATGCGGGTTCCGATCAAGCCGCTTCAGAGGGCGTGGACGTCCTGGTGCCGGTGGGTGGGGGTTCGTCCATGGATGCCGCGAAGGGCATTTCCTTGGGTGCTGTCAACCCTGCGAGGGGTGCCGAGCTGGACTACAGCAACCACTTCGCCAATCCGGCGCTGCCCATCGTCGCCGTGCCCACAACCGCTGGCACCGGAGCGGAGGTGAATGCTTTCGGCGTCGTTACTGACGTGGATGCGCACCGCAAGTTTTACGTCGGACACGAGTCTGCCCTTCCCAAAGCTGCTGTCCTGGACCCGGAGCTGACCCTTGGCCTGCCGCCCAAAGCGACCGCCGCTACTGGGATGGACGCCCTCACCCACGCCGTGGAGTCCTATTCCTCCATCAGGCCAAATCCCTACTCGGACGGCATCGCCCTGCAGGTGGTCTCCATGGTGGCCGAGTTCCTTCCGCGAGCGGTCGCTGACGGGAGTGACATTGAGGCCCGTTCGCAGCTCCTGCTTGCTTCCCACATTGCTGGAGTGGGCTTCTCGCACACCGGCCTCGGACTGGTGCACGCCATTGCCCACCCGCTTGGTGGCCGATTCAACATCCCCCACGGGCTAGCTTTGTGCCTGGTGATCGAGGATGTGCTGCGGTTGAACCTCCGGAACCGCTTGGACCGGACTGCGCGGCTTGCTTTCGCGCTGGGGGTCGGCCAAACCGACGCCAGCGCAGAAGAGAATGCTGACGCCGCCGTGCAGGCCGTGGCCACTCTCGCCCGCAATGTGGGCATGACGGCACGCCTGGCCGATTTCGGCATCACGGACGCTGACCTGGACTCCCTCGTGGCGGACACTCTGGCGGATTCGGTCATCAACAACACGCCGGTGCCGCCCACCGCCGTCGAAATTCGGACCATCCTCGAGAAAGCGCTCTAGTGGAAAATACCTTGACAGCCGACACCCCTGCGAGCACAGAGCTTGAATTCATAGCCACCCTGCCGACTCAGCTTTTCATCGGCGGCCAATGGATCGACTCTTCCGACGGCGCCACTTCCGCCGTCGAGGACCCGTCCACTGGCGCTGTGCTCACCCGGGTTGCCGACGCCTCCCCGGCAGACGGGGAGCGGGCGCTTGCTGCTGCCGCCCGGAGCCAGGAATCGTGGGCCCTGACACCACCGCGGGAACGAGGCGAAATCCTTCGTCGGGCTTTTGAGCTGGTGACTGCCCGGGCTGAGGATTTTGCGCTCGCCATGACCCTCGAAATGGGAAAGCCCCTGGCTGAATCCCGGGGCGAAGTGGCCTACGGCGCCGAGTTCCTGCGATGGTTCTCGGAGGAGGCCGTCCGCGTTTCGGGCCGGTATTCCACCGCGCCGGACGGCAAGTCCCGCCTACTGGTTACCAAGCGCCCGGTAGGTCCGTGCCTGTTCATCACGCCATGGAATTTCCCTTTGGCCATGGCGACCCGGAAAATCGCCCCGGCCATCGCAGCGGGCTGCACTATGGTGCTGAAGCCGGCCAACCTGACTCCGCTGACGGCGTTGCTGTTCACGCAGGTGCTCCACGAGGCGGGCCTGCCCGATGGCGTCCTCAACGTCATTCCAACAACCCGGCCTGGCGAGGTTACCGGGCCAATCATCCGGGACAGCCGCCTGCGCAAGCTTTCCTTCACCGGTTCAACAGGTGTCGGGCAGCAGCTCATTGCCGACTCGGCCCATCAGGTGCTGAGGACATCCATGGAATTGGGCGGAAACGCACCGTTCCTGGTGTTCGAAGATGCGGATCTGGACGCGGCCCTCGACGGCGCCATGGTGGCCAAACTCCGGAACATGGGGGAGGCCTGCACGGCGGCCAACCGGTTCATCGTCCACGAATCCATGGTGGACGAGTTCAGCCAGAGGCTTGCAAGCCGCATGTCGGAGTTGACGTTGGGCCGCGGGTCCGCGGACGGCACCAACATCGGGCCGCTGATCGACAGTAAGAGCCGCGCAAAGGTCGACGAGCTGGTCACCGATGCCGTGGCTGGTGGAGCAACCGTCCTCACCGGCGGAAAGGCGCCATCTGGTGAGGGCTATTTTTACCCTCCAACGGTGTTGGCCAACGTTCCCCCCACTGCCAGGATCCTGCGTGAAGAGGTCTTTGGCCCGGTTGCCCCCATTGTCAGCTTCAGCAGCGAGGACGAGGCCATTGCGTTGGCCAACCGCACCGAATTCGGCTTGGTGGCTTATGCCTACACCCGCGATTTGAACCGTGGAATCCGGCTCTCCGAAAAGGTCGACGTCGGCATGTTCGGCCTGAATACGGGGATAGTGTCAAACCCGGCCGCTCCTTTCGGAGGAGTGAAGCAATCCGGCTTGGGCCGGGAAGGCGGAACCGAAGGCATCGAAGAGTTCTTGGAAACCCGCTACATCGGTATCGCGGACCCCTCCTGATGTCTCGGATTCTTGTCACGGGCGGCACCAGCGGAATCGGTGCCGCCCTTGTCAGGGAGGCGCTCCGTGCGGGCCATGCGGTCTTCACTACGGGGGCGCCACCCCGGTAGATTGGCCGCCTTCCTTGAATCGTGCTCGGATTTGGGGCCGGTGGGCGGCGTCGTGGCCGATGCCGGGGACTGGGAGCAAACATGCCGGGCGGTCTCCAGGGCCGATAGGTTCCTCGGCGGGATTGATGTCGCCGTGGCCAATGCCGGCTTCTCCGCACCGGGTGACCTCGCGGATGGGGATCCGGACCGCTGGCGGGACATGGTGCTCACCAACGTGTACGGGCCGGCGATCCTTGCCAAGGCTGCACTGCCGCAGCTGATGGAGAACCGGGGACACATGGTGTTGATCGGGAGTACCGCCGGAAGGAAGGTGTACCCGGGAAACCTTTACACGGCCACCAAATGGGCCGTTGCCGGATACGCAGAGTCGCTCCGGCAACAGTTGGTGGGATCAGGAGTCCGGGTGCTGCACATCGCTCCGGGCCACGTGGACACCCCGCTCTGGGAGCAGGCGCCGGATGCTGCCATACAGCCGGAATCAGTGGCGGAGGCGATGCTGTGGGCATTGAGCCAACCTGCCGGCGTCGACATTTCGGACGTTACGGTCAGGGCCACAGGGCAGGCATTCTAGGCCGATGAAGAGCCGTCTTCCACACTGTTTTCATCGCATTCGGCGTAAAATGAGCCTATTGAACGGCTCGCGTTGGCCCTGCCGCTCTTTCTCTCTCCCGCAGGAAAGGGGGTGGAAGAACATGGGACGCAAATTGGAAGGCTTCGTCCACGTGACCGAGCGGCTGCAGTCAGTTTTTGGACCAGCCACTCACGGCGACGCGAGTAGCCCTGTGGTGCACAAACACGACGATTTTGAGACGGCCTCTGAAGCAGACCTGAAGAATTTTGACATCGAAACCGATTCCGAGGGGCACCACTACGCCATTCGGAACAATGAACGCGGCTGGGAAGACTGAGGAAGTCGGCTCAGTTACTTCTGCGACCCACTGACTCTTGTGCGACTAATCAGCATGCTTATGATTGGTATACACGCGAGATGACGGGACAAGAGGAGCTGCTGATGAGTTTTCAGGAGGATGCTGCGAGGATCCCATCAGGTCCCGAGCACCAAGGTACGGCGGTTCCATCGGCTGCTCCAGGCACTTCCCGGCCCACCCGGACTGCTGCCGTCTGGGTGGCAGTGGCAGTAGGCCTGGTGGTGTTGGTTCTGCTGATCGTGTTCTTCGTCCAAAACCAGGACATGATCACTGTGCGTTTCTTCGGACTTGAGGGTAGCTTGGCTCTGGGCACCACGCTGTTCATTGCGGCAGTAGGCGGGGGCGTCCTGGTGGCGCTGGCAGGCGGGGCCCGGATCCTGCAGCTCCGGCGCGCCAACCATCGGCGCAAGAAAGTGGTGAACGGGCAGGCCACGCGACCATGAATGATGGAAACCCGCTCGATAATGCACCTGCGGACGAGCCTGGACCAGAACTGGACGAGCCTGGACCGGAAGCGGGCAAGCCTGAACCGGACGGGTCCTCGGAGACCAACAAGAACACCGGGGGCCTTCTCGGCGACCTGCTCTCGCCCGTAATAGCTCCGGAAAACACGGATGCGGAGCGGCTCTCAGAGCCTGAGGCCGGCTAGTTATACCCGCTCCAAGTGAGGGACCGAACCTCAGGGCTCGAGGTGTGAGTTAGATGCTTCCTCAAGTTCGGCTGCCTGGGCCTCCGCCAGACGGAGTTCCGCGGCGGTGTCGATGTGGCGGGTAAGCACCCAATACAGGAAGCCAGCCACGGGCAGGCCGATGAACAGGGAGATGTCGGCGCCGCCCATCGCAGCGGCAGCCGGCCCCACAAAGAGCTTGCCGGCTGAGAAGAACGGAATCATCACCGCAAAGCCAACGAGGTAAGCCGTTATTCCGGCCCAGCCCCACCGACCATAAATCCCGTTGGGGTGGAAAATTTCCGCTATCGCGTAATGGCCCTTGCGGACAATGAAGTAGTCCGTGAGGTTGACCGCCGTCCAAGGGATAAAGAAGTACAGCACCAGCAGCAGGAAGTCGTTGAAGTTGGCGAGGAAGTCGGCGGAGGCGATGTTTGCGAAGACCAGCGAGAAGATCGCGGTGATGGCAATGGTGATCACGCGGATTCTGACAGTGGGCCGGATGCGGCGCAGGCTGTCGATGGAGGAGATCAGCGTCAGGGAGCCGCCGTACATGTTCAGCGCAGTGACGGATACGAGTCCGAGTGCGGCGACGAACAGCGCGATCGACCCGAACCCCGGAAACAGTTTGTCGGCGGTGTCCTGGATTGAAGCGATGGTCTCGAAGTCCTTGCCGGCTGACGCGGCGATGAACGAACCGAGGAACATCACCCAGATGCCACCCAGGGCGCTGCCCCAGAAGGTCCACTTGAACGTACCGCGCCCGGACTCAGGGGGAAGGTAACGCGAATAGTCTGAGACGTAGATGGCCCAGGAAATCTGGTACCCGGCGGCCACGCCCAGCTGCCCCAGGAACGGTACAAGATGGAAATCACCCAGATCGAAGGCACCGCCGGGCAGATTAAGATGCGTGAGGGCAGCCACCGTGAGCAAGGCCAGCATGACGATGGTCAGGTAGGTCAGGTAGCGCTCAAAACCGTGGATCAGGTCATAACCGAACAGCGCCACAGCCGCAGCGATAATCGTGACGACCCAAAACCAGAGTGTTTCGCTCCCGAAGTGGACGGACCCTGCCACGGCCTCGCCAGCCAGGACGGTGTTGAAGATGTTGAATCCGGCGTACTGAAGATAGGCAAACAACCACACCAAGAGTGCGCCGACGTAACCGAACTGCGGCCGGGACTGGATCATTTGGGGCAATCCAAGCTGGGGCCCTTGGGAGGAGTGCGCCGCCATGAACAGGGTGCCCACCAGCACGCCGATCGCGATTGCGATCAGGGACCAGATCAGGTTCCCGCCAGTCGTGATACTGATCAGCCCCACCGCGAGTGTGGCAATCTGCGCGTTGCTCATGAACCAGAGCGGGCCGATATGCGAGACCTTTCCGTGCCTTTCCCCGAGCGGAACGTAGTCGATCGAGCGGACTTCCAGTCCTCGCCCCGATCCCGGGGTCGTCGCTGTACTCATGGCATATCTCCTAGGTTGTGCGATGCTGCGGACACGGTTAAGGATCGAAAAGCACGGCGGTTTTAGACCGCTCAATCAGGATAGGTGACGCGGGTCACTAACGGGCCACTACGGCTTGTCTTCGTGTCGAAGCACATAGGCTTCCAAACAGAAAACTGCCCCCCGTAAGTCCAACTTACGGGGGGCAGCTCAGCTTGTTCCGGTCCTTCTGCAGTCAATCCCGACGGCGGCACACCCTGACGATCTCTCTGTCCGCCGGGGAAGGGCTCGTCTTAGCCTTCGCAGTCGATGCAGTAGGCCACGCCATCCTTTTCCCGCGCGATCTGCGAGCGGTGGCGGACCAGGAAGCAAGAGTTGCATGTGAACTCATCGCTGGCCTGGGGAATGACCTGAATAACTAGTTCTTCGGCAACAATTTCGCCGCCGGGGCCGTTGGCGTCGAGGCCATCGGTTTCGTCCAGTTCCAACACGACACTCTTGGCCGTGGGGGCACTGGCGGACTGGAGAGCCTGGAGGGACTGCTCCTGGTTCTCTTTTACATCAGTACGGAGTTCGTCGTAATCGGCTGCCACTTTTTAATGCCTCTTCGTGTTAGGGGGTTACCGGGTATGCAACGTACAGCATGCCATGAAAATTCCGTACCATACCCCAGTTCTGCGGCTTGTGGCGAAAACCACGTAAGTATCAGCCAAAAAAACCCACTTCTAGCGGCCGGTGCCGCCGTAAACGGTAGCTTCAGAGTCGCCGTCGAGCTCGAAGGCAGCGTGAATGGCGCGGACGGCGTCATCGAGGGCATCGGCGCTGGTAACCACCGAAATGCGGATCTCGGAGGTCGAGATCATGTCGATGTTGATCCCGGCGTCGGACAGGGCTTTGAAGAACGTGGCCGAGACGCCCGGGTGCGAACGCATTCCGGCGCCGATCAGGGACAGCTTGCCAACGTTCTCGTTGTATTCGATGCTCTCGAAGCCGATCTTGCCTTCAGCTGCGCGCAGCGCCGTCAGGGCGTCCGCACCCTCCACGATGGGCAAGGTGAAGGAGATGTCCGTCCGGCCCGTGCCGTGGGTGGAGACGTTCTGGACAATCATGTCGATGTTCGAGTGGGCGTCGGCGATGACCTGGAAAATCGCAGCAGCCTTGCCGGGGATGTCCGGGACGCCAACTACAGTGACCTTGGCTTCGGACCGGTCGTGCGCGACGCCGGAGATGATTGGCTGCTCCAAGGCAACTCCCTCTTCGATGGTGAACTTTTCCTCGGCTCCGGGGATGACCCAGGTGCCTTCTTTCTGGCTGAACGATGAGCGCACGTGCAGGGGAACACCGAAGCGGCGGGCATATTCCACGCACCGCAGGTGCAGGATCTTGGCGCCCGAAGCCGCAAGTTCCAGCATTTCCTCACTGGAGATGCGGTCGATTTTTTGCGCCGTGGACACAACACGCGGGTCCGCCGTGTAAATTCCGTCCACGTCGGTGTAGATCTCGCAAACATCGGCTTCCAGCGCTGCAGCCAACGCGACGGCGGTGGTGTCCGAACCGCCGCGGCCCAGTGTGGTGATCTCGTGCGTGGTGCGGCTCATGCCTTGGAACCCCGCCACGATGGCGATGTGCCCTTTGTCCAGCGCCGTGCGGATCCGGTGGGGGTCGACGTCGATAATCCTGGCTTTGCCGTGGATGCCGTCCGTGATCATGCCCGCTTGGGAGCCCGTGAAGGACTGGGCGGAAGCGCCGAACTTGTTAATGGCCATGGCAAGCAACGCCATGGAAATGCGTTCGCCAGCGGACAAGAGCATGTCCATCTCGCGGGCCGGGGCAGAGTCAGTGACCTGCGCGGCAAGATCAAGGAGTTCATCGGTGGTGTCTCCCATCGCGGAGACCACCACCACAACCTCATTGCCGGCCTTCTGCGCGTCCACGACTCGCTGCGCGACCCGCTTGATGCCCTCAGCATCGGAAACCGAGGAGCCGCCGAACTTCTGAACGACCAGTTGCTTGGTGGAGGCAACCTCGTTGGAGAGCTCGTCGATCTTCACATCGGTAGTGGGCATAGTCATGTGCGCACCCTCACTGCATCACTAGGGTTCGAACGAGGCACGCTGTTTTCCAGCTTGGAGCACGCCTGCGTAGTTTATGTGGCCAGTTTATCGCCGCAGGCAGCCGACGCAGGAATTGTGACCGTCCCCAACCACATGCTGGAAAACACCAGGGACGGGTACAGCACCCCAAGTGCCGTACCCGTCCCTGGGCCCGTAGCCAGGTAGGAGCCTAAGGCTTGGCTGAAGGCGTCGCTGACGGCGTGGCCGAAGGCTGGCTCAACTTGGTCTGTATGGCCTTAGCTGCCTTCTGGATCTTGTCGCCGTAACCTCCGTTGAGGGCAGTGTCCTTGATCTTGGTCGCGTCACTATCACGTTCGGACGCCGCCGCCGCTTCGAGCGTCTTGAGATCGGTCTGCAAGTTCGCAGGCAGCTTGTTGAAAGCCTGGGTGTGGTGGATCAACACATAGGCAAGCTCGTGGGCCTTATCGCCGAACCCGGGAGTGCCGCTGATATCGGTCCTCAGCTCTTCCCGGAGCGCGCGGACAAACGGATGCTTGGCTTGTGTTCCGTCCCCTGCTTTCGCCGGTGCCTTCGCCGTGGCCGATGCGCTCGGGGTGGGGGAGGGGCTCGTGGTGTCTGCGGAGGCACCCGTGACTCCCAGCGCGACTCCGCCGAGCAGGACTGCCCCTGCTGCGGCCGCGCCGCGGATGCGCCAGAGACGGCCGCGGCCGTCCCGCTGTGGCGTGGTGTTCATGATTGCTCCTTAGTGATCCAGTGGACTGACAATTTCACTATTGCCCACCGACGTCGGAAGCGGGTTCAGGGAATGTAAGAGGACTGTAAAGTATGGGCGGCGTGCCACTTGTTGGAGTCTGCAAGAGCGTTCAATGGAGTCATGGAACAACCGACGCCCCCGGCGGCCCAGCCGTCCCGCGGCCTGGTCCTGATCGTGGAGGACGAGCGTGCCATCGCGGATGTGCAACGCCTGTATCTCACCCGGGCTGGGTTCGGGGTGCATGTGGAAACTACCGGGGAAGGCGGTTTGGAGCGGATCCGTAGCCTGCGGCCTGTGGCCGTGATTCTCGACGTCGGGCTGCCGGGTATCGACGGCGTCGAGGTCTGCAGGCGCCTGCGCGCCCAAGATGACTGGACCCCGATCATTTTTGTCACGGCCCGGGACGAGGAAGTCGATATGCTCCTAGGCTTGGAGTTGGGCGCCGACGACTATATGACCAAGCCTTTCTCACCCCGGGAACTTGTCACCCGGCTCAAAACCGTCCTCCGCCGTACCACTGGTGTACCGCGGAATGGCGTGTTGCGCGTCGGATCGGTGGCCTTGGATCCGGATAACCGCAGCATCAGCGTAGACGGCACAGCGGTAGAGCTGACCGCCAAGGAATTCGACGTGCTTGCCTACCTGATGGCCAGCCCGGGCAGGGTTTTTAGCCGTGAGCAGCTTCTGTCCGCCGTGTGGGGGCAGGCCAGTTACACGGCAGGGCGGACCGTGGATGTCCACATCGCCCAGCTACGTTCCAAGCTTGGCGAGGGCAGCCCCATCAGGACCATGCGCGGCGTCGGCTATTTCGTGGACGGAGGCCATCCTTGAACTGGTTACGGTCCCTTGCCGGGCGCATCACGCTGGTCACGGCCGCCGTCGCCGTCTTAGCGGTGCTGGTCACGGGCAGTACCGCCTTTCCCCTGATACGTTCGGCCGCCGTCGAGCAAGCAAGGCAACAACTGGCCCGTCAGGCGGATGCGTTCGCCGCAACCCCGGTCGCCTCCCAGGCGTTGGACTTGCGTGAGAGGCACCTCCTCGGGCCTGACACCTACGAACTGTCAACCATCACGGTCGGCGGCGCCGTCAGCGGCGCGGCAGCTCAGCTCCTCAGCGCAGGGGAGACGCAGCAAGTACTTTCAGGGGAAAAGGTGTCCCGGACGGTCACCAAGGGCGGTGTGCAGTTCTTGGTGGAAGCCCGAGCCCTCCCCAAGGGAGGCGCAATCGTGCTGACCAGGTCCTTGGATGACGTGAACGCAGCCTCCGCCCAACTCCTCCAACGGACCCTGCTTGCCCTCGCCGCGGGCCTACTGATCGCGGTGCTTGCTGGGACCCTGCTCGCCCGGCGGCTCTCCGGGCCGCTCGTGAGGACCGCTGCCGCCGCGCGGCGGATGGCCGCAGGAGAACGGACCGTCCACCTCGATCCCGATGGGGTGGCTGAGGTGCGCGCCGTGGGAGAAGCGATCAACACCCTGGACCACGCGCTCATGGCCAGCGAAGGAAGGCAGCGTGAATTCCTCCTCTCCATCTCTCACGAGATCCGGACACCCCTGACAGCCATGCGTGGCTACGCCGAGGCGCTCGAAGACGGGTTGATTCCGCAAGATGACATCCCCGGGATTGGCCGCACGCTCTCCGCCGAGACGGACCGCTTGGATGGATTTGTCCGGGATCTGCTGGCGTTGGCACGGTTGGAGGCCGACGATTTCACCTTGGACATACAACCCGTGAACATCGCCGTGGTCTTGGAGCAGGCGCAGAGCGCCTGGAACGGCGCGGCCGTCCAAGCCGGCGTCGAACTGACGCTCCAACTGCCGGAAACCCCCGATGGGCACCCCGTGCTGGCCCTCACGGACGGGCAAAGGCTCCGCCAAATCATCGACGGCCTGATAGGCAATGCCCTGCGGATCACACCGCCCGGGCAACCCCTTGCCCTCAGGGCCTGGCTGGAAGAATCAGGCCGCGTGATCGGCGTCGAAGTGCACGACAGCGGCCCAGGCCTTACTGCCGAGGACGCCGCCGTCGCGTTCGAACGCGGCGCCTTGTCCCGCCGCTACACAGGACAACGCCCCACGGGCAGCGGTCTTGGCCTGTCCATCGCGGCCCGGTTGGCTCAGCGAATGGGTCTCAGCCTCACGGTGGAACCGGTTCCGGCGGGTCAAGGTGCCCGTTTTTGTATCCGTCTCCCGCGTGCGGCTGCTGTTTCGTAATGGCCTGACGACGGTGCTGGATCCGTCGGTGCTAGATCAGGGCGTTTCTGCGGCCCTCGAAAGCGCGGCCCAACGTTACCTCGTCGGCGTACTCCAGGTCGCCGCCCACCGGCAGGCCGGAGGCCAACCTGGTCACGGCGATGCCAATGGACTTGAGCATCCGCGCAAGGTAGGTGGCCGTGGCTTCACCTTCGAGGTTGGGGTCGGTGGCAATGATGATTTCCTGGATGGCACCGTCGTTGAGGCGTGTGAGGAGTTCGCGGATGCGCAGCTGTTCGGGCCCGATGCCCGCGATGGGATTGATGGCGCCGCCCAGCACATGGTAGCGGCCGCGGAATGACCGTGTGCGCTCCACCGCGAGAACGTCCTTTGACTCTTCCACCACACATATCACCGAAGGATCACGGCGTGGATCCCGGCAGATGTTGCACATCTCCTGCTCGGTCACGTTGAAGCACACCGCGCAGAACTTAACTCGTTCCTTGACGGTAGTGATAGCCGTGACGAGGCGTCGCATGTCCTCGGGGTCCGCCTCAAGGATGTGGAAGGCCAGGCGTTGGGCTGACTTCGGTCCGACCCCGGGGAGCCGACCAAGTTCGTCGATCAGCTCCTGAACTGCACCTTCGTACAAAATTTCCTCGTTTGTTTGACATCAATGCCGCCATCAGCGGGTTTGCAGGGGAGAGCCGTCCAATGCGCGCTCTTCGATCAGCTTTCCGCCCAGAATACGCTCCACCGCCGCGCGTCCAAAGACCCGCGATTCCTCGATCGTTTCGTCCTCGGGGCTGGGGATATCCTCCGTGACCGTGGCCGCTGGGGCTTGGGTCCGCACGGGAGCTTGAACCCTGCCAGCTTGCGCCTCAGGGCTGTTGGTCAGCCGTTGGTACAGGCTTTGGCGGCCTGAAGGAACGCTCGACGGCGGTCCCTCCTCCAGGGTAGCGACCGAACCCCGTACTTCCTCGGGCTGCCCAGCCAGGGACGGCCATTGTGCCGGTGCTGCGGCTGGTGCTTGGGCGGCGGCTGGCTCATAAGCGGCGGCGGCATCGCTGCTGCCGGGGTTTTCGGCTTCGCCGGGGTTCCCGTTTGAGGTGAGGTTCTCCGCCGACGCTCCGGCTCCTTCAGAGAGGCGGCTAGCTGCGTGGCCTACATTGGAATCCGTGCCAACCACCCACGTGCCCGGTGCCTGCTCAACTGCCCGCGACCAAGGATCCTCGGAAATGTCCGGTGCTGCGGCGCGGCTTGTACTGCTCGCGGCAATCTCAGGGTTGTCTCCGGGGATTGCAGCGGGCGCGGGGTATGTCTTTGGGGCGTCCGTGGCACCTCGGAAAGCACCCGCAGGCGGCGCCGCCTCCATTGGGGGCTCCCAATCTGCAGGAGGCTCCTCGTCCATGGGTGGGGCATCTTCGTCGCGGGGAGGGCCCCAATCGTCGTCAGGCTGCGAATAGTCGCCATCAGCGTGCCGGGCGGACTGTGCCGCCTTCGATGAGGCTTCCACCCCGGGCGGGATAGGAGCGTTCGCCGCCGGAACGGCCGTGGTCCCTCGAGGCGTGGACTCTTGAGGCGCGGCCTGTGCTGGCAAGGGAGTAACGTCACGAGGTGCAGGGTCGGTAGCTTGTGCCGGAACAGATGGTGCCGCGGGAGCGGTTGGTGCAGCCGGGGCAAGGCCCCACGCTGAGTCCACGGCCGAGACTGGCTGCGTGGCCGAGGGTATCGGCGCCGGTGCTTCGGGGCTCGCTGCCGTCGGCCGGCTAGTAGGCGCTTTTGGGTTTGGCTCAGAGCTCGCTGAGCTGTTGCCGCCGGCCACTGCCACAATTTGGCAGTCGATGCCGATGGTTTTATGGATCGCTTGGCGAAGATTCTCGGAATGGTCTGCGCGTCCGAAAGCGCCGGCCAAGCCACTCGTAGTGAAGGCCAAGGTCAAAACCTGGCCATCAAACTGGGCCACCTGGGCGTTCGGTTCCACCAGTGCCCACGTGCTTCGTTTGATCTTGCTCAATGTCTGGAGGACGTCCGGCCACGCGCGGCGCAGAACTTCGACGTCGCCACCGGCACTACCAGCCCCTGCAGCGCTACCAGCGCCTTCAGCTCCGCTAACCGCCGGAGCGGTTGCGGGCTGCGGGGCGGGTGCGGTGGTAGCCGCGGGAGTGCTTGCGGGTGCTGCTGGCGCCTCGGGCTCGGCCACGTGTTCGGGCGCGGTTGGGGCGGGCGACGGCTGGGAAGGTGCCGCCTGCACCGGCCGGCTCGGAGCCGGGCGGTCGTCCACGGGCCAATCGCTGGTGGACACCCGGGGTGCGGTGAGGGCGGGTTGTGCTTGTACGGGTGACGGCTCGGCAGCTGGGTGCGGAGTGGATGCTGGTGCCGCAACGGGAGCCGGTGCCGAAGCTGTAGGCGCGCCTGCTTGTGCGCCAGTGAGCGAGCCAGCCACCGCGCCAGGCGCGGATGAAGCAGCGGCAGGCGTACCGGCGTCGTCCGCGTAGTTCAGACGACGTTCCACGCGATCGATGCGGGCGGCGATACCGCGTTCCGTTTGCTCAGCACTCGGGAGCAGGATGCGGGCGCAGAGGAGTTCAAGGTGCAAACGCGGTGAGGTGGCGCCCGTCATTTCCGTGAGTGCTGTGTTGGTGACATCGGCGGCCCTCGAGAGCTCGGCCGCACCCAGGTTGGTAGCTTGGTTGCGCATGCGGGCGATCTGGTCCGCGGGCATCCCGCGGAGGATGGCTTGGGCGCTTTCAGGCATGGCTTGCACGATGATGAGGTCGCGGAAACGTTCCAGCAAGTCTTCGACGAATCGCCGGGGATCGTGTCCCGTTTGGATGACGCGATCCACCGCCTTGAACACCGTGGGTGCATCTGCCGCGGCTATGGCGTCGACGACGTCGTCCAGCAGGGAAGCGTCCGTGTATCCGAGAAGCGCGACGGCGAGGTCGTACGCGAGCCCGTTTGGTCCCGCGCCTGCCATGAGCTGATCGAGGACCGAAAGGGTGTCGCGGACTGACCCGCCGCCCGCGCGGATCACGAGGGACAGCACGCCGGGAGCGACGGGAACGTTCTCCTGCTGGCAGAGGACTTCCAGGTACTTCAAGAGCGGTTCGGGCGGCACCAGCCTGAAGGGATAGTGGTGGGTGCGGGAGCGGATGGTGCCGATGACCTTGTCCGGCTCCGTGGTGGCGAAAATGAACTTGATGTGTTCCGGCGGCTCTTCAACGATCTTCAGGAGGGCGTTGAAACCTGCCGACGTGACCATGTGGGCCTCGTCGATGATGAAGATCTTGTAGCGGTCCCGGATGGGGGCAAACGTTGCGCGCTCGCGGAGATCACGGGCGTCGTCCACGCCACCGTGACTCGCGGCGTCGATCTCGATAACGTCCAGTGAGCCGGAGCCGCCGCGGGCCAACTCGATGCAGCTGGGGCATTTTCCACAAGGCGTGTCTGTAGGTCCTTCGGCGCAGTTGAGGCACCGGGCCAGGATGCGGGCCGAGGTGGTCTTGCCACAGCCGCGGGGACCGGAAAACAGGTAGGCGTGGTTGACGCGGTTCTTCCGGAGCGCCGTCATCAGCGGTTCCGTGACGTGTTCCTGCCCGATAACGTCCGCGAAAGAGTCGGGTCGGTACCTTCGATACAGGGCAGTTGTAACAGTCACAGGGGAAACCTACCTATAGGGACTGACATTTAAATATAGTGACCCCTCATGCACCCGCCAGAGCCCATCTACCCTTGCTACCTTCCGGTCCTGGGGGAGTTCAACAGGATGACGCCACATGAGGGGCCGTCGACAAGCTTACCCGAACTTACTTCGGGGTTCGAATCGGGTCCGCGGACGTGTGGATAAGGCTCGACGACGGCTACAAACCGGTCTCGACCATTGCATATCGGGCAACCGCGGCGGACCATGTGTAGGTACGCCGATTGGGGCAATCTCAAGATTGTGAGGTGCGGGGCCTGGGGGCGAGGGGCCGGACCCAGCAGCTCAACGGCGCACCGCGAGAATGGGCGCGTTGGGGGCGCCCATTTTTCCGTTAAGCGGTGTTCCCGGAACAAGTACGACGGCGTCTCTCCTCAGGCGATTACACGATGTAAAAATTCTCAGGTACAGTAGTATCTGCTTTCGATTCGGAAGCAAGGAGAATTCGCCTAGCGGCCTATGGCGCACGCCTGGAACGCGTGTTGGGTTAACGCCCTCGGGGGTTCAAATCCCCCATTCTCCGCCGAAAAGGCCCCTAGATCTAGCCGATCTAGGGGCCTTTTTCTTTTCGTGTTGACGCGCAGATGCGTTTTGTTGACAGGGGTAGCGCTACAGTGCTCACATGGCAAGCATTCGAGAGCGCAAACGGGCAGATGGGACTACCTCCCACGCCGTGCTGTGGCGAGATTCTGACACGGGCAAACAGACGTCCTACCCGTGGGACAGTGAGCATGAGGCGCTGCGCTTTAAGCGCATGGTTGAAGCCAACGGCAATTCCCTCAGCGCCGTAGAGAAGATCCTGGAGAAGGTATCAGTCGGCGGTCCCACTGTGGCAGAGAACTTACAGCGTCACGTTGAGCTCCTGACGAGCGCGGGACCCGACCAGATTAAACGCTATGGCGCGGCGATTGAGAACTACTTCAGTGAGCGCCTTGGGAAGCTGCCAGTCGCTGCTGTCGAGCATGAAGACGTGGTGCTGTGGATCAAGTACATGCAGGCCGCCACCTACAAGGGCAAGCCACTGTCTGCGAAGACAATAGCCAATCACCACGGATTGCTCTCCGCGTCCATGGAAACAGCTATCCGACTCAAGCGCAGGCCTGACAATCCTTGCCGGGGAATCAAGCTGCCCAAGGATGACGCAACTGAAGAGAAGATGTACTTCATGAGTGCGCAGGCTTCCCTAGACATCGTCAAGGCGCACCGTGACCGGTACCAAGTGTTCGTGGCCTGCCTGCGGGCGACTGGGGCCCGTTTCGGGGAGGTCACGGCCTTCTACGCGGATGACTTCCAATTGGACAGCACGACGCCCTCTGTGCGCGTGGAACGGGCATGGAAGCGTGACGGTGACAACCGCTTCTACATCGGCCCACCTAAGACTAAGAAATCTAGACGAACCATCAGTCTTCCTCCTTCGTTCGTTCGTGACGTCCAGCCGCTGGTAGAAGGCGCTAAGCCAGGCCAGCACGTATTCCGGACCACCTACGATGGGCCGATTCGTCACGCCACTTTCTGGCAGTTCTGGAATGAAGCTGTGGAGGCATTGGCGTACCCGAAAGATGACCGTCCCCGGATTCACGACATGCGCCACACTCACGCATCGTTAATGTTGGCTGGCGGCATGAGCATTTACGAACTGTCCCGCCGCCTCGGCCATGAGAGTATCCAGACGACTATTGACCGGTATTCACACCTTGTCCCGGATGCCCATTTCAGAGCCATTGATATCGCCGAGAAGGCGCTGGAGGCATAGGTGCCTGAGCAGAAGCACTCGCGTTGCTGCTCAGGCCGCGCAACCGAGCTCGCGTATACCTATCAAGAAGCCGCCAACTCGGTCGGCGTCTCAGTCCGAAGCCTTCAAAGGCTCGTTGAACGCGGGAGACATTGCCGTCAAGTACGTCCGTAGCAAACCCGTAATCAGAGCTTCAGGGCTCGACGCCTGGATGGGCTCGCTTCCCTCCGACGTCGGCCCCTGAAGTGTCGCATTTCAAATGGGGGTCGGATTTGAAATCGCACCCTCAGGCAAAGGGATCCTTTTCCGGTTCGGCTTCGTTCCACCACTCGGCGGCCTTGGCCTTCCGCTCGCGTACCCAGGTGATGATGTTGGCGACGTCGTCGGCGTGCAGCATGATCCTGTTGTTGCTGAGTCTGGTGCAGTGTCCTGACTCTCGGCAGTAACGTCGGAGTTCCGTCTTGGTCATCCCCAACTCTGGCGCGATGGCCTCAGGGGTTCGGAAAACGGGGACTGAGTCGCTCATGCGCGGCCACTCGGAGATTCGGCCGGCAAGTCGTCAAGCCATTTGGCCAGGTCTTCGACGCGGATCACTCCCTTGGTGTTGGCGTAGCGGGCGAGGAGGTTGCCGTCGTAGACAGCCTGTTTAAGGGTTCGGACGCTGTAACCGGAGGCTTCGGCGGCTTCATCCCAGGTGAGGGCAAGTTTTGGAATCGTCATGCCATCGATCCTAGATACTCGCTGGCTGAGTAGGATACGACCCATGGCTGAAGAACGTTCGTATAAGACCGCCCATGACATGGCCGCGAAGTACAAGATCACGCCTGACACAGTCCGGCGAAGAGTCATGGACGGCGCATGGCCGTGCGTCCGTATTGGGCGCCTGTACCGCTTCTCACCAGCCCAGCAAGACGAGATAGCCCAGATCATCGCAGACAACAGGCAGAGGCCGCGTGCTTACGACAAGGAGCACTACGGTTGCTCACCGAGGGCAGGTGAGGTTGCGCATTTAGCCTTACCCAGGGGCCCAGTTGCTGTGATATTCGCCCGAAGCCACAGGCAGGGTTCAGGAAGCCGCGCTCCCAGTTTGACTTAGTGCGACTCCTCGTCGTGCTGGTGCTGCAGTAGTGTCTTTAGAGTTTTATAGCGCTCTTCGAGTGCCGTCATGGCACTCTCGATTACTTCTACTCGCTGGTTCTTCCAATTGGGGGCGTCGTCGATGTAGAGCTGGTTTAAACGAGGAATCAGCGAGTAGGCAAGGAACAAACTTGTTTCCATCATCATGTCTTCCCTGTTTAGCTGATCCGGGAAGTGGAGTCCGCTCTTTCGAATTTCGAAGCCGCCGTCGACGTGAAGCCTCACTTCGTACGAGTGGTTGTCACCGCCGACGTAATGAACAAAGTTAAGGTCGATTGGTCCGAGAGTGTCCACCTCGGCGACTGCGGTCAGGAAGTTTGACCGTTCGAAGTCCACGCCGTAGCGGAGATCAGCGGTACGGCTTGCGCCATCGCGGCTACTTATGCCTGAGATCATATCGACTCGAAGATCTTCCGCAAGTTGCGGTTTGTCCCGGCGCTGCACAGCGAGCCAGAGGAAGATTTCTTCGTCATGAAGTCTCAGATGTGACTCCCCGCGATCGACCTTGATGGTTACGTCTTTGCTCTGGAGAATCCTCTCCAAACATGCGATCACACCGAAATTTCGGTTCAGGTAGGCACGCGTCCGGGTCGAGAACAATAGGCCAACACGGCCGGGTGCGGGCTCAGTGATAATTACGTCGATTGCGTTAAGTCTGCGCGTACTAAGCGGGTCGTGTTCAACTTGATCACTGAGGCCCGACGGCGCCGGGTCCCAGTAGTAGAAGCGCGCCTTGAGCATCTCAGGGAGTACATTTGTCGCAGACTCGATAGTCGGTACTGATTCGGGCGGTGCGACGCCGGCACGCCTGAGATTCGATTCGTAGTTGTTTGTACTCGCCCAGCCACCTTTGAAGCCGTCGAGGCTCGGCTTCATCTCCGACATGGCGTCACGAATCTCAGCCAACGTCATTGCTGAACGTGATTGCATTGGCAGCACTTTGACGGAGTCTAGGCTCATCGTGGGCATTTCAAGATCCTACTACTCGGAAACAGCTGGCATTTTTCGAACGCCATATAAGTACATTCAAGAGGGACTTGACCAAGGGATTCTTGTGTTGGAAGACATAGTCGATGTTGAACTCGTCTCCGACCGGCGTGGACTCGTCCCGCCACCTCACCTCTGCCCAGTGCCAAGGTCCTGGTCGCCGTGGAGCTTTACCGAGCTCAACAGTAAATCCATTTGAACTGTCATCAGGCATGACCGACGGCGCACCGCCAACCTTGGATGATAGCTCACAGGTCGGAACGATCGAGGCCTGCTCTATGCAAATTTTGAGTTGGGCGCCGGAGCGCGTGTAAAGCTTCAAGAGCTGGTGACCCAACCACCCGCCTCCGGGTGCTGATATCTTCAGGGAAAATACTTGGGACTCCGAGTTACTTTGTCTTATTCTGGCCACGATCTCCGTGATAGGAGCGTCCTCAGCCTTATCTCTCCATTCGACGCGGATTCGAGGCCAGCCCACTATGACCTGTAGCAGGAACTCCAAGATGATCGCGGCGATAATTGCCGCTATCAGAAACTGAATGGGCTTTCCGAGTAACGGAAATGTCTGTTCGGCCCATGGATCAATTGAGATCGTGCCCCAAGCGGCGATCGCCACTTTAAAGGCGTTCCCGAGGACACCATATATTTTGCTGGTCAAGTGAGCCGGAGCTCCCGCCACGCAGACTCTAAAAGTTTCTCGGCTTCCTGAACAATCGATGTCTCGATATAACCGCGGCGACGAATGCTGATGCGCATACCGGTCGATGGCTCGATGAGGTTGACGCCGATGACGTATACACCCGCGTGTTCGTCCCGCAATGAAGCCTCAAGCTCGTCCTCGCCATACTGATTAAGCGACCTGACCATTTCGGCAGAGATTTCGGCTTGCTCGTCCTCATTCAACGGGACCAGGTAGGCGTCGGCCAGCATGAACGAGGACACAGTGAAACCGTGGACACAAGCATAACTGGCGAACCGAATGAGGTCCTGACTCCCCAGATGAAGCTCACTTCCGGCCGGCGTCCGTGCTGGAAAAGCGGTAGAGACTTGGCTGATGCGCAGGTCAGTACCGCCTCCTACCGACGGGCATAGCACCACCTTGTTCACCATGATTCCATTCTGTCCGATACCTCTGACTTTGTCGCGCCTGAGGGTGACGCAATCCTCGGCGTTATTGACGGGCTACCCACAGGGTTCCTTGCCCTTCCAGGAATCCCAGCAGCCTGGGCACGAACAGGACTGTCCGCCCGAATCCACGGCTTACCTGCTAGGCGTTGATGCGCTTTACGATTCCGCCCACCAGTGAGATCGCTCCGAAAGCAGCCAGGGTTATGGTGAGGATAACGAGTGGTCCAAAGGAGACCGTGTTCATCGCGTGCTGAATGGCTTGTTCGGCGATGTAAGTGGCGCCGGCTCCGAGAATCCCGAAGATGCCGCACGTAAGGGCCAGTGCCCCGCTTCTTCTCGGCCCTAACTCTGCTCGGCGGAGTGCCCAGACAGACAAGACAACGCCTGCGACAAGGGCCAAGATGGTCGCGCCCAGCCGCAGGGCCAGTCCAGCCGCGTAAAACCATTTGGAGGTCTCAAATGTCAGGATTGCCAGCAAGGTGAGTCCGACCCCGGTAAGAAAGAGAGGTTCGTTCCAGAGTCGGAAGGCGTTCGGGGTTCTAGTGTCGTCATTTATGCGAGTCATGGATTCATTCAACACGATTCCGGCCCACTCTTTCCTATTCCTAAGACAGCTCGGCGTGCGGAAGACACGCAAATAGGTATATGCTGATCCACGTTTTGTAACATTTAAGGCCGTTGCAAGCAAGCTCGAAAACCTCTCCGATGAGGCGCCTGCATCGAACACGAATATGACGATCGACAGCCTTCACCAGCTTGCCGTCGACGCCTTTCATATCGGAATTCCGAGACGTCTGTAGCACTGCAAGCTAGGGCCGGGCATGGGCAAAACATCGGACCGCAGCTGTCTTGGACCCTAGCTTTCGGCTCGAAATTTGCCCGTAAAGATTCCGTAAAAATCGCGGGTTCGGGCCGTCAGGTGCCGCTAGGTTTGAACGTGCGCCAACCACCCGGAGTTTGCCCCCATTCTCCCGGTGGTTGGCGCCTCTACTCTGGCAGGAATCCTGGGAACCTATAGCCCCACCGGGTGCTTTTGAGCCAGTCGGGTGTGCGGTTGTACTGGTCGATGTCCCATTCAGAGTCGGTGACTGGTCGAATGTCCGCCTTCGCTAGCCAGGCGGTGAGGCTGGCTTTGTTGTCGTCGTACCACTGGACATGGATTTGGTTCCGGTCCCAGTGCGTGGCTGAGGCGTACACGTAAACGGTCCCACCGGCCGCCAGTGGCACTCGTGCGTGCACTCTTGGGTATTCGCCCATAAGCCATGAGCGGACGTCCTCCACGGGCCCGTCACGCTCCGGCTCTATGTACTCGTGGGTGCGGCCGTCGAGCAGGAATCGACGCGGCGGCGGCATAGGGGCGGGCATGCCCCAATAGTGCATGCTTGGTACGACGGTTTCACCCCTAAGGAAGAGGACATCATGAGCGAACTCGGCGTAGGGGACAACATACCCTTGGAGCTCCTAGCCTTGAGCGCTGACGAGTGCACGGCATCAACCGACCATCTCGGCATCGACGTCTTCTGTGTTCTCGACGCCGGGCACACTGGCCGGCACATCGCCGTGGACGCTGACATGGTCGTCCGGGCAGCCTGGGGATAAGCGCTGGAAGTCACTTAGCGCCCCAAGTTAGAATGGCTTCTCTTGGATGGCTGACGGGGTGAGATCCTTGTGATCCCATACTGTAGCCTTCGTAGGTGAAAATCCCTAGGCCACTAGATGAGCATGCAGTGCTTCTTTCCGAACAGTTGGGCTTTCTAAAGAGGTCGGCCCTCGCATTTGATGAGGGAGAGGCCTCAGAGGCCAAACGTGTCGCAGTGTCACTTCGCGTCCTGCTGCACGATACGCCGGCCTCCGAATCGCTCCTGAAGCAGATGCAATTAAAAGATTCAATACGCTTCCGTGACAGTGCTGGCCAGCTCGACCCTGGCAATCTGGCCACGGGCTGGCCGCTCGCAATGGCGCGATTCAGCATGACCGAAGACGGGGGCAGTCTCGAATTCGCTCCACTCCTTGGTGATGGACCGCCAATTGGGCAACCTTCTCCCCAACAACAAATCCGAGCCCTAATCCAGGGCCGCAAAGCCCCACGCGGCCCTGGATTCCATCTGCCGTTCGATGACTGGTGGAATCAACCCGTGGTCGATGACAAGCAGGGTGGTGAGTTTACCCGTAAGCAGCTGGTCATGTTTCTGGCCAATGTTGACGGCGGGGCGCACGTCGACCCGCTACTGGGAGAGCGCTACCATGCACTGTCGAGACTCAACTCCCTTTCGGTGCAGGCTGGTGCCATGACAGAAGGAATGGAAGACCCGTCGGAGATAAATGAAGAGAACCTGCTGACTCCAGGTTCGCCCGTCCCGGCCTGTGTGAGGCAGATTGCATGGGAGTTCTTAGTCTCCCTGCCCGCCAACCTTCGATAGGCGAGTTTGGGTTCCCCACATTGCTTCTACGGGCACGCCAGCAGTTAGACGCAGAATGCCCCCGCCTTCCGAAGAGGGTGGGGGCATTTGAACGTCAGGTTAGAAGTAGGGGATAGTGTGCCAGCTTGTAGTCCTGGCCCTAGCTGCCGAGGTCGCCTTGTCGTTTGGAGACCCCATGGGTTTGACGAATGATGACTCGGCCTGGAAGTTTTCCTCCAAAGGGCGCGCCGCCTTCAACAGGGACAGAGCCAAGGCGTCATCGCCAGGCCAATAGTGGGATGGGATACCGACGTGTCCGTCGCCTGCGTAAGGGCGCGAGACAATAACGCGACCGTCCAAAGCCTTCACGGCGTCGGGGCCTTCGCCAAGTTCGTCCAGGAACGGGCTGAGATGGTTGGTAGTGTGCTCCGTGTCACCAGCATTGTGAACGTAGTACACAAGATTTCCACGATTCCAAGCAGGGTCGACGTAAAGGTCAGCCACCCGGAATCTGTGAGAGTAGTTTGCCATGATCTCGTCATACGAGAGCCCGTGCCAAGCAGTATCAAGTGTTTCCGTTACCGGCCTGGTGATGGCGTACCTAAAGAGATCCGTCTGCGGTATGCGCGGAACGGCAATGGCGTTAGCGAAGCGTGTGGCCAGTCGCAGCGATACATACCCGCCAGCCGAGGAACCTTCAGTCAGGACATACTTCGAACCTGAGGCGGCCATGATTTTCCTGATAATTGCTTCCATCCAGTCGTCAGGGTCAACGTCAGGAGTCCCCACAAACCACGAGAGGCGGTTGTTCGGTTTGAGGGTAAGAGTCGGATCCGCGAAAGCGACGTACGCTGATTTGGAGTTCTTCAGAATGTTTACGGGCTGGAAGAAGTGATCATCAGGCGATGCCGGGCTCTTTGCCGAGTGGAGGCCCACTCGGACCGCTTCAGTCTCACAAGGGACTGGCTTGGCAATAAAGGACAGAGTCATGCCATCACCAATTTCTAGGTGATAGATCCGCTCCGGGTCGCTTGGGTCCGGGTTGAAATCATCGAGGCTGTCCAATTGAAAAATCGGGACCTTGTAGAACGGATCTTCGCCGATCGACTGCATGGTTGGGCTCCCCCGTATTAGTGCGCTTTGATTGCAAGAGCTTCAGTTTATGCGTTGTGACATGGCGGCCTAACACAGGAGATGTCTAATAAACGACAAACGGCCCCCATGACCCAAGCTTTGGGTCATGGGGCGCCGTTTACGCTGTAGTGATTTTGTCCCAGTCGAGGATCTTCGCCTTCATGACGTTAGACCCATATGTCTGTAAGTTCGTGCCTCGCATGTAGATATTGCTGTTGCGGTCGGGACCTATGATTCCAATCCCCGGGTCCGCTCCGGACGCGCCCCACGGGATAGTGGCTACAACCCCCCACCTATTACCGCCGTCAGGCGTTCCAACTATGTACGTCGTCTTATTCCCGGAACCCGAATCAGGCATCTGCACATAGGCTTCCTGTCCCTGTGGACCAACCTGGGCGTAGACCGCTCGCCCATACTGTTTCGAGGCATCGTTATATGGTCCGCCCGCACTGAGGTTGAACATAATCTGCATCCGGTGCGTGTTGGGGTCCATGGACCAGACGCCGGGACCGTACCCACCTCGGTCTGGGCAGAGGCCAATACTGTTGCCGAAATCGATCAGGGCCGTCGGTTGCGCGGTGTACGGCGCGTCCGTCTGAACGTCAGGGTCAGTGTCGATCTTAATCCAAGATTTGCCGCGGTCGTCCGAGTACCCGAACCAGTTGTTGATTCCGTCCCCTTCCGAGACGTAGATCCTCCCATTGGGGCGGATGAGTGCGGTGTGCGAGTGAGAGTTCACATTGCTGTCAATAACGGTGGTCTGCTTGACCATCGTCCACGACTGCCCTCCGTCCGTAGATAGGTAACGCTTCAATGGCCACGACGGGAGAATAGCGTTGGTGTATTCGCCCCAAAGCAGCCAAGTGGTCCCCGCCACGAGGACCGGTTTGGACAAGCCAGTGTGTAGCCAGGGCCCCATGTCCAAGACCTTTTTGTACGGTCCTTGGAAATCGGTGGAAAACCACACGCTCGAGTGCGTGGAGTCGATGCCCCAGACGGCCACAAATCCGGCCGTTGTGCGGGTCACGTACTGCAAGCCACTTCCGGAACCCGCGTATGTGCGGAAGTCAGGGCCTTGCTCCGGCGGGGTGTTGAAAGAGTCTCCTGACCGGATTGGGTAAACCTGGGTGGTGGTGGAACCGTAGACGTATCCATCCGTCCCAATCGACCGGGGAACGTAGGCCACACCTGTATCGGTGAAAGAGAGCCCAATGCCGGAAACAAGAGGGCCGACCGCCTTGGTCTGCACAAGTTGCCAAGGGTTCCACCCATCTCCACTGATCGTGCGGTAAGAGCGGAAATACATGCCGGCCTTGACACCAGTGAGTGAGGAATCCCGATTTCCGGTAACCGTAAAGCGTTGAGCCCACGTTACGGAGGTCTTGGTGAAGAGGTTCTCCAAAGTACCCGTTGACACAATCGGAAGACCGATGATGTTCTGCGCCGACGCCAATGAGGGAACCTCGAAAACGCCCTCCGTGCGGAATGTGTCAAGGTTTAGGGGTGCGGCTGCCGTCGGAGTGAGGCTCGGCTTCCCCCACTGCACCGTCCCCCAAGGTCCCCAAACGCCGCCACTCTTCCGCTGCTCCCAGACATCCCCGGAGGGCCCCGGCCGCCATTCCCGTGCGGCAGTGCTGGAATCTACGACATGAACCCAAAGAGATCCAGCATTCGAGGTTGGCATCCCCAGCGCGCCAGCTACCGATGACGAACTGATGCGGTAGAGGCCAGAGTCAAGGCTGTCAAGGACCGATGCGGTAGTAAGCACCGACTGACGGTCATAACGGTTAGCCTCGAGCGTCCCGATCCTGCCGTCTTGCGTTGATCCATTCCAGTTCGTGGCGCTGTACACGGTTCCGGTGGTGAAGTTGACTTTGGCGCTGACTACGTCACCATTCGGGGCGATCCGGCGCTGCCCGGCTGTGACAGCCTCGTTGGCCTTCCAAGCGGGAATAATCCCGGCAGTGTTCTGGGCTGCTGATGCGGCACCAGCAATTACGGATGGATCAGCAGCGATGGCTTGCGCCACCAAAGGCGGAACAGCGGTAGCTACCTGCCCCGGCACGACAGCCGAGACTTGCGAGGGGATGTTGGCCCGGGCCACGCCCGCGTCCACCTGCGCGTCCGTTGGTGCCTGTGCAAGCTCAACCGCGGCTTGGGCGGCATCGGCGGCTGCCTGTGAAGCCACCTTGGCTGCGACAGCTTCGTCCCTGACGCCTTGGAAGCTGGACCGGACCACGCGGAGCCCACCGCCCACCATCTTGACCTGCGCCGAGGGTGCCACGAACGCGGGCACAAACGCCTCAGCCGAAGACGTCAAAGGGTTAGGTAACGGCAAACCGTTGAGGTCCTTCAAGGCTAGGGGTGTCGTCTCATTGGCGTCGGCGACGTCGTAAATCGTGATAGCGGAGTTGCCAGCCCGCTGGAACGTGAACGGGTCCGCTACCAGCTCGGAATCGAATGTGTAATCAGCCACAGACGGGCCTCCTTAAAGCAGAAGGGCCGCACCAATACGGTGCGGCCCTACGGGTTCTGATGTTCGGATTAGTTCGGTGCTTTGCGTTGTCGGGTGCGAGGAACGGAAGATATTTGCGGGTCCAGGCGATGACGCCGGGCATGGCTGAGATGCGGGCGAGCAGCGCCGACGCCGCGGTGATTGTGACCGCGGCGCCGGCCAACCAAGCGGTGAGCCCGGGCGGGAGTTGATGCCCGAACGTGGTAACGACGTCCTGAAGGATCGGCGGCAGGATCACGAGCAGCCCGACGAAAGCCGGGATGCCAACCTGAAACGCCGTCCGGATCGTGGTCTTCCACGGGTAGCGGGCTTGTGTTGGCTGCGGGGCGAGGTGCGTTCCCATGGGCTAGCCTTCCGACACGATGCGGAGGTTGGCCAGCGCCGTGTTTGCGCCCTTCTCCGCTGCGGCTTCCACGGCCGCCAAGTCGATCGGTTGGCCCGGCTTCGAGGCCATCTGACGGATCGCCTCGGACAAGCCTGCGTTCTGCCCTTGGATGGAGGCCAGTGCGCCGAAGATCGGCCCCGCCTGCCGCTGGCCAGCAACGCCGGGAAGAAGAGCTGAATCGATGCGGTCTACCTTCGAGGCCAAGCTATAGAGTGGCCCAGCCTCCCGCTGGCCAGCCTCACCGGCCAAAGCGATGCCCTTGACCGTCGCCGTGACGTGGTCCTTGATTTCCTTGACTTCTGCAGCGGACAACGTGTCCTCCTTAACTGGTGTGATGGAAGCGGGGCCCATGGAGGCAGCGCCGAGATAAGGGACCGGGTTCACTCGGCCGTAAAAGCGGGAGTTCAGGACGTACCCATCGGGCAGTATTTCGAAGTGAAGGTGAGGTCCAGTGGATCCGCCAGTGTTGCCGGACAGGATGAACACCTGCCCTTCGCGGACGCGGGCGCCCTTGGTCACCTTCGCGGATCCGTCCTTGCAATGCCCGTAGATGCCAATGAAGCTGTCATGGTCGATGACTGCGCAGTAACCGGCGAAACCGGGCGCAACCCACCAAGGATTGTCCCCGTAAGTGCCGCCCATCCAGCCGATATGCAGCACAACGCCGTCCGCCACCGCATGAACCTCAGTGCCGACCTCGCACTCACAGTCAATGCCAGTGTGGCCATCCGGCTGGTAGTTGCCGAACTTCTCGATGATCCAGTAGTCGGGCGAGCCGGGCATGATGTTCGCAGTCGGGTTGTCCCCAAAGTTCTGGGAAATGTTTGCCCTGACCGGATACGTCATTAGGCACCTCCTGTGCTGGCGCCCTGGCGGGCGCTGTAGTGGTCGGCGATGGTCACGCCCCGGGGCGGGGGCGGTAGATGGTCGATGCCGCCAAGGTCACGGACAACCTTGACCGCCGCGTAGATCCAATCGATGAGCCGGGAACGTTCCGACCGGAGCTCTTCAAGCTCTTCCTCAACACGCGCAACACGCGCCTCGAGGCGGCCGACCTTCGCGTCCGACTCTGCGATGACATCCTGGAACCGTTGCAATAGGCGATCATCTGCTTCAATGCCGATCTTCTTGTCTTCCCGGTCATCGGCTGGTGTCCGCCACCGTTTGCTGAATGCGGCGATCAGGGCCCCGGCAATAGTGATCAGGCCGCCGATGATGCCAAGGAGCAGCGGCAGCGGCATGCCAGCGTAAAGTGGCTCGGGGTCGGCCGCGACGGCGAAGTAGAGGTTAGTCATCGATCACGCTTTCCGTGTAGCGGTAGATGACCGTTCGGGACTTAGCCGCCGTTTTGATCATGACCATGCGAATCAGTAGTGCAGCGCAAATGATGTAGGCGAACGCGATGGCAACGGATCGGTCAGCGCCGGTTGTGAGCGCCAAGCCGACCTGCAGCAACCCATAGATCGCTGGCGCCGACATGAGCAGAACAATGCCGGTCATCTCCACCCGGAAGCCGTTTCGCCGCGTTTGGAAGCCTTGGGCCGACATCACAAGGCCGATGACCGAAATGATGAAGCCCAGCGTCGTCAAGATCCCCCACGCGAGGATGAACCATACGGGCGTTGCGTTCTGCACCGACGGGCTCTTCAGCAGCGGCAGGATCCACAGCAGGGCCAAGGCGGCCTTGAAGTGGATGAATGCCCAGTCGGTGCGGGTCAGGCCCCGGAGCGCTTCACGGATCCTCATGCGGCAGCCCAGCTCAGGCCGCCAGTGAGCAGGATCGAGAACGCTTCCTTGGGGATCAGGCCAGGGGCGTTGGATGCCTCAAACTCGAGCCACCCTGCTTTTGCGTGCCCGGCAGGGTACACGTACAGATAGACGTTCCCCATGGACGCCGTAGCTATCGGCCTGAGAACTTCGATGCCCGCCGGAAGGTGGCTCGGGTCGATCTGGCCGACCTTGAACCGGGCAGGCAGCTTCTTATCCACGTTCACGTACGTTCCAGAAGCGCCGATAGCACCACCCAGATAGACGCGGCCGTCCGAATGTTTCTGCGTGTTCGGTGCAACAATTCCAGCACCCAGCGATGCGTACCCGCCGGACAGTGCAATGGCCTTCTGGTCCGGTGCGTCCGTGGTCCAGATCGGGCTGTCGTTCTTGTCCAGCCCGTAAGACCATGTCGCGTTGCCGATTTTCACGCGTGCACCCAGCCGGGCAAGGTACCCGAGAGCCGCGGCGTCCTTGGCCACCACGCCGCCATTAGCGGCCCAGCATCGTATATCCACCACGGGATCCGGCTGGGTTTGGTTCTCCTTGATCGGCACCAACGCGATGGGTTGATCATCGATCTGACCGGGCCCGAACAGTCGGGACCCTGAGATTGCTTTGGAGGACCCGCCCGGGATGATCACGAACTGTGAAACACCAGCGGTTGGGGTCCAGTCACGGCGTACCGCGACGGTGTCCCAGCGCACCCCAGAGGCAGAGGGAGGGAACTGCAGCGTCTCATTCTGTGACGTCTCATCAGTGACCCCGCAACCCCAGCCGCCCCCGGGAGCGATGGATACTGTGCGGGTAGCGCCGGCCACGATGCTGACCTTCCAGTCACCCGGCCCGTTCACGCCGTACTTCGCGGCACCAATGAATGGGTGAGCGTTCGCCCAGGCATCCTCGTTATAGGGCTTAGCGGGGGTCGTGTCATAGCCATGAGAAGTGAATGCAACAGGCATCAGTGACGCTCCTGATTCCGCTGCCCCTTAGCCAGGGCAGCAAGTCGTTGCGCGAAGATCAGCGCGGGTTGGTTTGTCAGTTCGCCAATGGACGGTTGAGCGCTGGCATAGTTTTTGGAGACCCAGTTCAACGTGACTTCCCGGATTGTTTCCGTGATGACCAGCCCGGCGCCGACGTTCACTGGCACGCGGTCCCCGACTTGGAAACCGCCGGGCCCGTACTGGAAGATGCCCGTCCCGGCCAAGTCAAGGGATAGCCCGTTCTTCGGGCCCATCTCGTCCAACGTTTCCCGGCCCCGGGAGTCCATGACCGTGGCGGTATTGTCGTCCCGGGCGTCCCGGAACGTCTCGGCCCGCATCCCGTACTGGGATTCACGGTCAGCATCAACGAGCTGCCTGAAGTTCCGTGCAGTGTCCTCCCCTTGACCGCCGATGACCACCCTCGAGGCAGTCGGACGGGCGCGGGTCCACTTCGCGGTCTTCAAAGTCCGGCCCTGAACACGCAAGGTTCGCGGGTAAAGCTTCGGCTCGTACACGTCAAGGACAAGGTCCGAACCGACCTGCCGCACCGAAACACCAATGCCGGCTTTCTCAAGGGCAGGGAACATCTGATCGAACAATGGGTGCATGCGCAGCGGCACACCGCCGGGCACGACGGCGCCACGGTTGAAGTTCGGCGCCACCACAAGACCAGGCACGGCCAGCCGGTTCACACCGTTCTCGATCACTGCGGTTTTGATGATGCTCTCAGCGTTCCCCGTATAGGTCCGGTACGCGGATGCTGACTGGCTGCCCACTGGGGAGCCGGGGACGGGCCAGCCGAGCATGTCCTTCAACACGGCGAAGTCATCCTCAACGCTGAACGTCACGTGCCCGCCGACACCGTCAGTTTCGCCCTCTTCTGACACAATCGGGCCTGAGATAAGGTGCTGACCCTTGAACGAGACCTTCAACCGCACCCCGTCCTCCATGAGCTTAGGGATACGCTCATGCGAGAAGGGGACAGTGATGCTCATCGTGGACACGAGGTTATGCCTGATCGTGGCCGACAGTGCTGACGGGTTGCCGATCTGGCACCGGAACCGTCGATCCTTGTCATAGACCGCCACGCGGAAGACACTCACCATGGCCTCCGATACAGGGTCGGCAGCAACGCCTCAACCTCACCGGCCCCGGCTAGTGAGAGGGACAATGCGACCATGGCACCTGCCGGGATGGGCGGGAAGTCCGCCTCACCCAAGTCGGGCGTGCGGTCCACAGGGTTGACCATGTCCACCCCGATCACGCGCTCCGACGGTTTACTCGGCGCACCGGGCACGACGTCGTACATGATCGCGCCAATCCGGGCCGGATCCGAGTCGATGACCAGGCACTTACCGGCAGGCACCGGGAACGGCACCCGGGCAACAAGACCATCAACACCGACACTCGCGTCCGTGGTCTCACCGTCAATGAACCAGCGTGCATAGGATTCAACGTCGCCAGGGTTGTCTATTGCGGCCGTTGAGACGTCGGCACCCGAACCGATATTGAACAGGTGAGGGCCGTTCGGCTCGAAGAACGGCGCATACACCGGGTTCTTCCACGAACGCACAACCGGGTCACCCTCCCAGAACGGTTGTTCAGCGATGAGGTTGATGCCGTACGTTTGCCAGCCGTACCGGACCGGGTCAAAGGTGGTTGTGTGGTCTCCGTCGTCCTGGAACCGCAGGCGCAGGGACCTGCGCGAACCGTCCGGGTGCAGGATCTCCCACACTCCGGTGTCTTCCGGGTCCATGCCCTGCCAGAAGGCACGGTCGAGCTCAACCCATGCTTCCGAACCGGCATCGTGGAAAAGATGCACCGGCCAGAACACGCCACGGTCATGGACAGACACGCCCTCAAACCGCGAACCTGCAACAGCCGGTGACGACGTCGAATGCCGTTCCGAGGAAATCGAACCAAGGCCACGAACGCCCGGCATCAAGAACACTCCTGATGCCGGGGTCGTCAGCGGCCACGTAACGCCCTTCGCTGTCCACGTCATCCTGGCCCGGGTCCAAGGACTGACCGCGGGCTGCGGTGGCCGGTAAGGGGTCGCATAACTAATGCCCATGAGGCCTCCTACCTATCGGGTGAGTGCCAGCGCGTCACGCTGCTTTGTTTCGATGATTCGAGCCATCTCGTGCTCGTCGCGGACGTGGATCGGGCCGTTGAAGTTCACCCCGCCGCGCCCGGCACCAGTGGCACCGCGCTCGGCAAGGGTTTGCAGCGCCCGGTTCTGCTCGTTGGTGTAGATCGCTTCCGGCTTCCGGCTTGCGTTCAACACCTGAGTCAGGCCCGGGTTCAGGACACCGCCGTTGTCGTACAGGTACGGCATCCCGGTTGAGCCGGTGCCGATACCGTTGTCCTTGCCACCCTCTGGCTTCTTCCCTGCTTTGCCGGTTAGGAAGTCCGATGCGCTGGTCATGGCCTTCTTGCCGATGCCAATGGCCATGTCGGCCATCATTCCGCCGGCAGGGAAGGCCAGTTTGAACAGGTTTACGAGGCCGTCGATGATCGGCGCAATCGGGTCAAAGTGCCACCCGCCGCCACCGTCACCAGCCGCGCCGCCGCCGTCCAAGTAATCGGACGGGTTCACATAGGACGGCCAACCACCGTTCAGCACCATGTAGTGCAGGTGCGGCCCGGTCGAATTGCCCGTCGAGCCAACCTCGCCGATCTTCGTTCCGGCAGTGACCATCTGGCCCAGTTTGACCGCGAACGAGGACAGGTGCGCGTACCACGTTTGCAGCCCGTTCGGGTGATCAATGTGGATCTCGTTGCCGCCGCCATAGGAGGACCAGCCAGCGGACGACACACGGCCAGGACCGGCCGCCACGACGGGCGAACCAACACCGGCAGCGAAGTCGATACCGTTGTGGGTCGGGCTAAACGGCTGTGACACAGTCGCGTTCCCAATCGGGCGAACAAGGCCACCCTTCGCGTAGCCGGCCAAAGCCTTGGCCATCGCGTAGAGGTTCCCCACACCGGCCCGGGCAGTCTGCTCCTTGGTGAAAACGAACTCGCCAGCGTGCACAATGCCCGCCGGCTCATACTTCCCGCCGTCACCCGTGTAACCGCCATCGGCGAATCCTGCAGGCAAAGCAACCCTTGGCAGCTTGTCGATGCCTGGCAGTGCGCCCGCGACCGTGTTGAACGCGCCGATCAGGCCATCATTGATGACCGTATCGATGACGAACCGCACCGGAGCCTTCGCGATGTCCTGGATCGTGTCCCAAGCCTTCTTGACCGCAGCAACACCAGTCTCGAAGGCTTTCGGAATGTCGTTCTGGATGGTCGTGGACAGGAAATCGAAGACGGGCTTGATGACGGTATCCCACACCGTTTTGATGGCACTGCCGATGCTGTCGAACACCGGCTTGATGCCGTTGCTGTACAGCCAGTTCGCAGCGTTGGGGATGACCACGGTGAAGAAGTTCACCAACGTGTCGAGCACCGGCTTGACCACGTTGAGCCACACCCAGTTCACCGCGTTGCCGATGCCATCAAAGATCGGCTTGATGGCATTTTGGTAAAGCCAATTCGCAGCGTTCGGGATGACCACCGTGAAGAACCACACCCAAGCGTCCAGGGTCGGCTTCAACACGTTCAGCCACACCCAGTTCACGGCGTTGCCGATGCCGGTAAAGATTGGCTGCACAACGTTCGCGTAAAGCCAGTTCAACGCCGTCGGGATGGTAACCGTGAACATGTTCACCCAGGCGTCCAGAGTTGGCTTGATGACGCTCAGCCACACCCAGTTGATCGCCGCGCCGATGGCGTCGAAGACAGGCTTGACCGCCGTGTCGTAAAACGACTGGAAGGCAGGAGCCACAATGTACTGCAACACGGATACGACGAGCTGGAAAATGCCCCGGAAAAACAGGTAAAAACCGCCGATGATCACAGACGCCGAATCGAACATTGGCTTCAGGACAGCCGAATAGAACCAACTGAACCCTGCGGCCACGAATTTCACCGCAGCCAAGATCCCGTCGAAGGTTGGTTTCAGGATGGTTGTGTAGAGCCAGCCAAGCGCGAACGCGATACCGTCGAAGGCTGGCTTGATCGCGTTTTCGTAGAGCCATTTGAAAGCGCCGCCAACCCAGCGCAGCGCCGCGTCCACGCCGTCCTTGAACCATCCGACGTTGTTGTAAGCCCACACAAAGGCAGCCACGACAGCCGCAATAATGCCGATGATCCAACCGACAGGGCCCAGTGCGATAAACCATGCAGCCGCGATCTTGACCGCCTGAATTGTTGCCTGGGCGCCCATCATGATCCAACTGCCGATAATGGCACCCCGGGCGATGACCATGGCGGCCACGGCCTTGACTGAGTCCCACTGATACATCAGCCAGATAGCCGCTGTGATAGCACCAGAGCTGACCGCCGCTGCGGCCAAGGCGACCCAGCCGGCGATCATCTTCGCGAAGCTCCACATGCTCGCGTAGGTCGCCTTGTAGGCTGCCGATTGTGTCGTCAGCCAAGCGATTTTCACCTTCGCCGCTTCCTGCAAAGAAACGATCCCGAGGCGGATCCAATAAGGAATGAGCGAGAGAGTGATGAGCCCGACAATGATGCCGATGGGCTCCTTGAACTCCCACATCTTCGCGATGGTCTTCTTGAAAATGTCTATCGCGCCCTCGAATGCCGTCTTGAGGTCAAAGCCAGCCTTCACCAGCGGGTCGATGTCGCCGCCGATCTTGCTTACCTCATCGCGGCCCATGCCGATCCCGGCGGTGAACTTCTCAACGGCATCCTTCGCGGTATTGAAGCCGTCGTGGATGCGGAGAAGGAAAGTAACCGCGTTGGAGTCCTCAGCCCACCCGAAAGCCGCAGACAACTTGCCGGTGAAGTCACCCTTGACGAGCAAGTCGTAAAGCCCCTGAGCACCGTCGATGGCCTTACCCAGAAATTCGCCGACCTTGATGCCGGCCTCTTTCGCGCCGGCTTCAAGAGGCTTCAGCCACTCGATGGCGCCGGCGAAAAATTCCCGGATCCTGGGGTAGACGCCGGAGAGCAGGCTTGCCCCGATACGGGAAACGGCGGCCATGGTGTTCTTGAACGCGCCCTGCAAGGTGTCGCCGGACTTCAGCGCAGCCCCGCCAAGGCCGTTCTCCATTGCCTTCTGGAAGGTCTCGAAGTTGATCTTGCCCTCAGAGGCGAGGTTCAAGGTTTCCTCGGCGGTCTTGCCGAGCTCCTTACCCATGAGCTGCACAATCGGGATACCCGCGTCGTTGAGCTGCGCGATAACGTCGCCCTGGATCTTGTTCGATGAGGCGACCTTGTTGAAGATCGCACCCATTTCGCCCATGCCGACGCCCGCGATGGTTGCCGCGTCACCGGTCAGCCTGAGGGTCCGTTCCAGATCCTTGCCCGGCTTCACTCCGGCAGCCACAGCGCCCGCGGCCACCGTCGCGGCCTCGTCCATGCCGAACGCAGTGCCCTTCACGGCCGCCATGGCATCGTTCATGATGGCCGTCACGGACTCAGCCGAGTGCCCAAGGCCGGAGAGCTTCGCCTTGGCGTTCTCAATGGCCTGCAGGCGGCCGAAGCCCTTGGTCAGCGCCACGCCAAGACCGGCGATGGCTGCCCCGCCCACGGCGACAGCGCCAACCTTCAGCGCCCCGCCGAGCTTCTGGCCCATGGTCGAGCCGGCACGCTTGCCCTCAGAGTCAGCGATCCCGTCAAGCTCCCGCCCGACGCTCTGCTGCACTCCCTTGAACGATGGCTTGACCAGTACTTCAGCTACGCCGATGGTGGGCACAGGGCCTCCTATTGAGTTGTCATAGGTCCTCCGCGGAGAAACCAAACTGGCTTGCGAACTGCACAGCCCAATCGCGCTCGGCGGCCTTCATGGCCGCCTGAATTTCTGTCCTTGGGGTCGGGAACGGTTTGACGTCACCCGGTTTCCCGCCGTTGGCCTTGATCGTCGCCGCGGTGAGAACTTCAATTCCCGTGGCGATCTGACCAAGGATCGTTGCGTGAAGGTCCCATTCGGCGGTGCGCGGCGCCCACGCCGGGCCTTCCTTGCCCCGCTGCGACTCAGCGATGGCCTTGGCCGCTTCAGGATCGTTCGCTATAGCCTCGTTGAGCCTGGAAGCGGTGGGCAGCATGTCGATCAACTCGAGCAAGCCCGCCCACCGCTTACCCGCGTACCACTCCGCGAGATCCACGCCGTACTCATGTGCGAGGTCGGCGCGGATCTGCGGACGGTAGCGGGTTAGGAGCTCGCGGAGGCGCGCCCTTCCCCCGGCTTCCCAACCGTCTGCTCGTAGTAATCCATGACGCGCTGAATCAGGGCAGCATGAACGCGCATCGGGATCTTCTCAGCCTTGTACGCCGCGAAGTCCTTCTCGGAGAGCCACTTCTCAAGGAACTCAAAGTCGTTTTGGCCGGTCTCTTCAAGATCCTTGAAGAACTGGCTGGCCTCATCGGCAGGCATGTCGAAAAGGTCCGGGAAGGTGATGCGCTTACCGCCGGACAGGGCGAGGACGAACGCTTCAGGCTTCGCAACCTCAGCCTCAAGAGCGGACAGGGACAGGTGGATTGTTGGCTTGTCAGTTGCCATGGTGTTACCTCCGGGTGGTGGTGGGGTTGGTTACTTGTCGGACTGGGTGGGCTTGGCCGTGTCGGCTTCCTTCACAGCGGCCGTCTTGGCCTTCTGCTCCGTGAAGCCCTGGGCGCGCAGCTCAGCAGCTTCACGGGGCACGGAGGTCTCGACGGTCAGGCCGTCCTTGATGAATCGGGGCATGATGACTCCCTAGAAAGTTGGGGGGGTGGTCGAGGGTGTGAGCGGGCCGCGCCACCACCACCCGGAAGAACGGCGCGGCCCGCGGTCTAGTTAGGCGCCGGCAGTGAAGCCCAGCGCGGTCTTGTGCTTCAGCGCACCAGTGCCGCCCATGTAGTGGCGGACAGGTGTGCCGATCTCGTCATCCGTGAACACGTCGAACGTCAGAGAGTTCGAGATGGGGTCAGCCGAACCCCACTTCTGGGAATCTGTGGAAGCGATCTTGACCAGCCCGTAGCCGCGGCCAAGGATCCAGTTGTTGTCGGCCGGCCCGTCAGAGCCGAGCACGATAAACCGGTACTCCTTGCCCACAGGAAGGTCAGGCTCATCAAATACGATTTCGCCCGTCGCGGTGGCCTGGGTCGTCGCCGACAGGTCCGTGCCGTAGATGAGCTCCTGCACATGCTTGCGGCCCGTCTCGATGCCGGTGACGGTGATGGTGCGGGCCACCTCGCTGACGTCGGAGCGGACAGACCCGGCATAGCCGAGCGCACTGACCGAATCTGACTTCACGTCGCGGCCGAACTCGTAACCGTCCGGCGTGACCATGCCCAGTGGCAGGTATCCGAGGGCCTTGAGATCCACCAGCGCACCAGCGCCGGAGAAGATCGACGCCGGCAGCTCCACCGATGTCGGGGCAAGGAAACCAACTGCCCGCTGAATCTTCCGAATCAGGCTCCGGTCATCGGCTTCCTGCTGAATTGTCTGGAATGTGGGCATAACAATGAACCCCTTTCAAGGGCAATGTGATTTGTTGTCCCCGGTGGGGGCTAGAGGGGGCGGGACGTAACCGTGAAAGTCGCCGACGCCTTGTTCAGCGTGTCCGAGGCGTAAGGGACATCCTCGGGCACCTGATCAGATTTGATGTTGTCTAGGTAGCCGTGAGTGGTTTCGATGCCAGTGCCGCAGATGAACGCCTTGATGGACTCCAACGTGTTCACCGCTTGAGTGCCTGGCGCGTAGCATTCCAAGGTCACCCGGTCCACGCGGTCATAAAAGCCCTCAGTGCCGCCGTTCGTGTACACCAACACAATCGGGAACGGGCCCTGCAACGAGCCGTAATCGTCGGCCGGAAGATGCCACACCATCCGGACCGTCTCGTCCAAATGCTCAGTGCCGTCAATCAGGTCATTCAGGCACTCGCGCACATCCGGGAACACAAGACCATCAATCACCGTCCCACCACCTTCATGGACTCGATAACGCGGCGAAGGATCGAATCCCGGGCGTCCTTGTAAACGTGCGAGCGTTCACGGACCACGGCACCGGCGCGGCGTTCGTTAGCCCAGCCAGCAGTTACCGTGGCCGGTGCCGCTTCGTATTTGCCGCGGCCAACAGCTTCAGCGTTCCCAGCCAGCCGCTTAGCAGCCGCAAGGGTCACATCGCCGACGGCCGCTGACGTGCCAAGATCTTTCAGCCCAGCATCATCCGCGAAGTAGTTCTTGCCAACCTTGCGTAACGCCATCAGGGCCTCACTAACGCGATCTCGTCACCCAACGGCCACTCACCCGGCAAACCATCCACCGACCAGTCACCAGCCATCCGGGCAGTCACAGGAACCCTCACCCGGTCCTTCGGCAAGAACCGAAAATTGGGGTCAGGATCCCGCAACAGAACAGCCGTACTCGAAACAAGGTCCGCATGATCAACCGGCTCCGACGTCGCACGCGGGGCCACAACGCAATCCTTCAGCGGGATCTCCGTTACCGGCAACGGGTTGCCTTTCGAGTCCCTGCCACCGCCACGCAAAACCACCACATCAGTGCGCCACTTCCTAGGAAACCGCCGAACGATACCCATCAGGCACCCTCATAGATCGGTTCGCCCGCGATGTCCGCACCGCAAGAGCAGTACGTCGCCCCGAAGTTCAGATTGCACCACGGCAAATGAGTGGCGTTACAAGGGCCGGCGATGGTCACACCGAAAGCTTTCTGCGCCCCATCACCAAGAGCTTTACGCTCTTGCTTCGTAAGGTAGAAGTCGCCGTTCGGGTTGACCGGCTTGAACGTCTGCGAGAACGGGCCACCGGACTGCTGGATGCTCTCCATACCGGCTTCGTCCGACTCAGGCATAGCCCTTTTGACCACGGCACAAACGATCCGCCGGCGAGTCTTCGGATCAGCCGCACCAGCAGTCGGCACTGTGTCCAGAATGAACTGGGACGCATCCTCCAACTGGGTGTTGGCGTAAGCATCAGCGCCAACCGGGAAGTCAGGCCAACGATCCTTAAGCTCCGATAGGGAAGCAAATGGGAACGGTGTCACATCAGCCATTGGCCTGACCTCCTAGTTGTGTTGCCTATTCGGACTCGAAGAGAGCCTTGATGTCCTCGCGCTTGAGGTCCTTGATCTCTTCTTCGGTCTTGCCCTTGGCAAGTGCGTAGGCCTGCCAGTCGGCGAGAGCAGCGTTACCCGCAGGCGGCGTCTGGTCTCCGGCGCCCGGATTTTCCGGCGCGGGCTTGTCGCCCTTCGGAGCCTTGACCTTGACGGACCACTCACGGCCAAGGGACTGAGCCGTCTCTTCGTCCACGTTCACGATGACTCCCGTGACGGAGTTGATGAGGCGCGGCATCAGGCAGCATCCTCAACCACGGCGAAGCGGTCAGCGAAGACGTACCAGCCGAACACAACTTCCAGACGGAGAGCGATCTGGTTCTTGCGCTTCAGGTCGCCCTGGCCGTCCGGGTCACCGAAGCGGATCAGCTCGACAGGCAGTTCACGCTGCACACCCCACCGGACGCCGTTCTGGAAGTCGCCCACGATGGCGCGGACCTTCGTGTCAGCCGCTTCCGGGGTGCCGCCCACGGTGTTGCCCTGCGCGGCGTTGATGCCCAGGATGGACGTGACGTCCGTGCCGAAGCCGAGGTTCGGGTAGCGCTGGACGCCGGACGGGGAACCGTCAGCGTTCTTGCTCTGCAGGTTCGCCAGCGACCACGCGAAGCGCGGATCGATGGCAACACCGTTGACACCCCACGAGGTGTCAGCGTTGAGCAGCAGGCCCACCGCGGCGCGGAGGTCAGCATCAGCCTCGGCGGTACCGATCTCGACGCGCTTCGTGGTAGACGTCAGGTAGTTGTCCCACGCGGTGATGGCGGTGCCCGTGAGCGGGTTGATCCGGTGGTACAGGCCCAAGTCCAGAGCGCGGGAAAGGGCGGTCTGCCCGGCGCCAGCGAGCTGGTTCATGACGTCAAGCTGGTAGTCCTCAGAAGCCCACTGGACTTCCTGATTGAAGCGCATGGTGACCTGCGCTTTGTGAGGCTTGCCCGTGACGCTGGTGAAGCCGCCCGTGGTGGATGCCTTGTTGGCGCCTTCCTCCACGAACTCCGCCTTGGGGAAGCCGTTGAACACGATGTAGTCCGTCTCACCGAAGCGCTGCGGCTCGGCTCCGGACAGCTTAGCGACAGTGGACGTGGTGCGGGTTTGCTGGATCATGCCATCCGCGATATTACGGGGAAGCAGGACCTTGGTTTCGGTTGTACCGAATACAGCCATGGTGTTGCCTTTCGTTTATTCGGAGCCGAACAAGCTGCCTACGAACTTCCGTTCGGGGCTGCCCGGCACCTGGCCTGGGGTGCTCTCCTGGCCCGGGATGATCGGGCCGGAGGGCTTGAAGAGTTCTGCGAGCTGGTCAGCGTGTGCTTCGAGCTCTTCCTTGGTCGTACCGCGGAGAGCGTCGGCTGGTACGTTCTTGTCCTTCGCGATGGCGGAAACAAGCGCTGCTCGTTCCTTTTCCTGGGTGAAGGTTTGCACTTGGCCGGTAAGCTCACCGTTCGTGGTTTCGAGCTCAGAGATGCGCGACTGGAAAGTGTCAACCTGTCCGGCTTTCGCCTTCAGGTCGTCGTAGTCGGCATATTTCGACTGGACTCTTGCCACCCGATCCTGAATGATGCGGTCGAGGTCGGCCTGAGTTGCCGGCGCCTTGAACTCGTTGCCGCCCTGATCGTTGTTGTCTCCCGCTGCTGCGGTGTTCTCGGTGTCGCCCATGGCGAAACACCACCTTTCCGTTTGGCCCCGTCGGGCATTTTGAACCGCGCTACGGGCGCGTACCGCCTCGCGGGAGAACCGCGGAAGTCTTAGTGGGTGTGGACGCCGTCGTTGACCGCGTCCGGATGCAGCCGCCGGAAAGCCGCGGCAATGTCCTTCACGTCATTCGAGCCGGCCTCGTCACGGGCCGACTGGTACATGTCGTAGTAGTCATCCGGCAGGTAGCCGGGCGGATAATCACGACTTGACCCGATGCGGACCGCTTGGCAGTCACAGTCACCGTGATAGTGCTCGCCGTCCTTGCCAGTCTTGGCTGACCGCTCCGAAACATAGACAGCATCACGAGATGCCAGAATCAGACACCACGTACACGTCTTTGCCCCGGTCGGAACGCGGGCCCACGCGACGCCCTCACGCTTGGCGTTGAGTGCCGTCGTGGCACGCCCTGGCTGCTTCACGTACTTATCCGCAGCCGTCAACAACGGGCCGATAATCGCTTCCGGCGTGGGGGTCCAAAGATGGCTGGCAAGGTATCTCACCTTCGACTGCACAGCGTCCGCCGGGACATTGGCGGCCAGCGCCGGCCGGAACCTCCCAGAGGCGCCATCAGCCGTCCGTTGCTCCTGGTACCACTCCGCAGCTATCGAAGCGGCCACAGAGCCATACTGAGCCGTCAGTGCCGGCATGAACTCCAACAGGGCATCACGAACCATCTCGGGCTGCTTGAAGTTGAGCGACCGAACAAACGCTTCTAGAGTGTCTTGCACCCGCTTGGAGAGTTCGTTGTTGGCGGCACGGAACCGCTCAATGTCCTCCCGTGCCAACATTCACCTGATCCCCCTCAGCACGTATCGTGATCGGCTGGCCCGGAATGAATCTCACGTTATCCAGCCCTACAATGGCCGCCGCAGCATCAGCATCAACACCAGCGCGCCGCAGAGTGCCAAGCGCTGTGGCCTTGATGTTCAACGCCTCAGCCTCAGCCTTAGCCTGATCGCCCGGCGCGCCGCCACCCTGACCCATCAGAGCCATCAATGACTGCCCGGCTGCAGCCTTCGCCCGCTCGTCCAGAATCCGCCCGACTTGGTCATCATCGAAGACCGTCTCAAGCAACACCGGAGAGCTCTTCAGATCCTCATTGGCGCCGGCGAGCTTCACATACGCATCAGCGTTGGCCGACGTCGAACGGAACTCCGGATCAGCGAACCTAGCCGACAACTTCCACGACTCCTCCGGCGGCTCAGTGAGCCCGTCACGGACCATGACCGCTAGCCGCGCAATGGACGCCACAGCGTTGCTCAGCACGTACTTGTTCTGGTACGTCACATCAATCAGAAGGTCATGCTCGGCCGCCCTGATAGCCTCAGCGCTTGCCGGGTTGTCATGGATGACACCCAACGAGTTCAGAGGGATACCAGTCTCACCAGAGAACGCCGAAGCAACAGTCCGGAGCATGTCCGAGTGCGGCGTCATAGTGGCTTGCTGCAACTGCTTGATGCTCGGCGCGTTGCCGTCAGCATCACGAGTCAAAGCAATCAGCCGATCCATCGCCAGCTTGAACTTCTTCGACTCCGAAACCTCGCCGAACGAATCCGGGTCGATACCCTCAATGGCAAGCTGCGGGGAACTGTAGAACTCCGCGTTGCCTTCCATGCGGACATAAGCACGGACGGCCATGTCACAAAGAGCCATGACAGGCTGAGTAATCCTTGACCGGCCGAACGGCTTGGTCAACTGCGGATCGTAGGTCAGCGGCTCCACAAGCGTCCGGCGAATCTTGTTCTCGATCCGCTCGGCCCACCATCGCCCGATGGCATTACGAGCGCAGCGGAGAACCACGTCCGGCAAGTACACAATGAACTCGGATGGCTTGTCTTCCTTGAAGGCGGAGATCGTCAGGGCAGCGCTGATACGGCGCCGACGCCGATCCCACAAAGCCGCAGAAGTCTCGGCAGAGTGCGACTGGATCTGCACATCAGGTTCACCAACATCGCCCTTCGCCACCGTCACGAAAGCCGGGCCATGCTTGTACGCCGATACGATGCCCTGCGAAAGCTCAAGACCGAAGTTGTTCTCCGTGAGCGTCCGCCCCAACCCCAAAGGATCATCAGAACCGGGCAGCCGCAACCCCTCGAACTGCGAACGAATCGCAGGCTTCCGGACAGCCATCGTGCCCCAGCCCAGATAGAATTTCGCGTTCTTCAACTGCGGCGGGAGCATCAAGTTGAGATCCTTGAACGCCTGCTCACCGTCGTAGTACAGCGAACGCTTCAAGTTCTTATCCCGGCGGGCGCTCCACTCGGCGAGCAAACTCCGGATCTTGGACTGCTCATCATCGGTCGCGTTGTCAACACGCAGCCCAGTAATGTCAGCGGCGGTCCATGCACTCACAGGAAACCCGCCTTTCTGCCTGGTCGGCGTCTCGTCGTCTTTACGCCCCAATGGGCAAGCGTCACAGCATCCAGCAAAACCACACTCTCGCCCTCCGGAGCAGCCCAACCAAAGCCGCCAGTCGCGCCTATCTTCCGCTTCTCAGCAGCCTTCACTTGGTCGTCCAGATCCTTCTGGCCAAGGTGGGACAATTCCTTATCCTGGGACACGATGGCCGCCTCAAGCATTGAATGAGCCGCGACCACCTGATCAGTCCCAGGAGTCCAGATAACCGACTTCGGAACACCACCCTCGATGAGGGCATTCACGAGATAACCGACACCGGACTTACCGTCAACGACGATCTGTGCGGCACGCTCGTAACGTTCCAGCAGCCAATCCACAAGCCACCGCGTACCATCAGCCATCGAAGACATCTTGATGCCCTCGACATGGACAGCCCCGGCATCCGGTCGGCGTGCAGCAGCAAGAGCCACCGCGGAACCATCAATCGCGAACTTCACCGCGAACACCTGACGGCTGTCATCATCCGGAACAGCGTCCTGGCTGATCCTCAACCCATCCCAAGCAGTAACCTTGATGGCCTTCTTTGTGAGAGCTTCTTCGTCCCACTCGCCATAAGCCTCACGGCGGTAGCTCTCATCAGAGCCCAGCAACTTCCGCATGCGCTGAATCGCCGCGTCACTGGTCCGGTGAGGATAAGACGGGTTAGCCTTCGCCAACTGCTTACGGTCATCCAGATTCGCGCCCTTATCGGCCGAGAACTCGATATAGAGCGTGTCAGGATCCCCCTTCAGCGCCGCTTGGCGCACATTCGTGAAGACCTCGCCCGGGTCCTTAGGCCGCGGCGGGGTGCCCATCATGAAAACAAGACCATTCGGTGCCGCATTCGTCGCCGGCACCATATCCGACATCGCATCAGCCGTAAGGATCTGGGCCTCATCCAACACAAGGATGTCAACCTCATCGAAACCACGGCCAAAACCAGACTCACGGGCGCCGAACAAGATACGAGACCCGTTCTTGAACATGATCTCTTGCTCGCCGTTAGTCGCCCGGACATTCTCGATGTACGGGGCGATCTTCGGCTTGCGAGACATGCCCTGCATCTTCTTGAACGTCTCGTTGTGAGTCCTGGTCCGGTGAGCCGTCCAGATCACAGTCAGATTCGGGAAGAGAGTGCAAAGAGCGAAAACGATAGCGGCAATCAGATAGGTCTTTCCAACCTGCCGAGGGATCGAAAGGACCACACCACCGATGCCGGCCGCGTAGAGACCATCCTCGCGCTTAGCCAAAGCCAGGCGTGCGGCGCCATCCTGCCAAGGATCCATCGGCATGCCCATGGCCTTAGCCCTGTCACGCACAGGCGGGAACCCAGTCGAAACAATCCCAGTCGGCCGGCAAATATGCCGCGCAACCTCAGATAGCTTCCTCTGACCACTCTTCGTCGGCGGAGATGTCACTCTCTCGTTCCTCCTCGAGCTTCTGACGCCTCAGAGCATCAATCTCCTTGCTGATCTCAATCTGGCGACGAGACAACGCAGCAAGGTCGCGAGGGGAAGTGTTCTCGTTATCCAAAGCGCGGGCAATAACACGACGCATAGCAGTCAGCTCAGCAACACGATCCCCAGACTCGGCAGCCTCAAGGACCGTCTTGGGTTCAGCCCGTTCAGCCTTCTCATCGGGACCCACGGCACGTATATGGCTCTTGGACATGCCGCCACCTCCTGACGGGCTGTGTGGAAAAAACTCGGGGGGAGATCGCTATGCAGGGTGGGGCTAGGCGGTAGGGGGGTCCCGGGGTATACCCCCTGGGGGCTGTGGATAACCTGTGGATAACCCCTCTTTGGGCATCCCGGCTACCAGTTGGTGGATGTTTGGAGCTCTACGGTGTTGACAATGGGTCTTGCTTTCTTGCGGTTTAGGAGTCCACCGAGTTGCTGGTTGCATTGTCGGCATATGGTTCGGGTGTTTTCGAAGGTGTCTTTGCCGCCTTTTGACCATGGGATGATGTGGTCTGGCTCTGGGCTGTTGGGCCGGCGTGTGTAGACCCAGTCAAGTCCGATGCCGCAGCGTGGGCACTTGGTTAGGCCAGCTTCCCTGTCGTGGTCGAGTCGTTGCTTGCGTACTCGTTGCCATTGCGCCGTGCCTGTCCTGCTGCTCGCCATGGTCACCTCACATGGGCGTTGGTGCCAGGCCCCAGTCATGTGCACTGACTGGGGTCCGGCGTTGCCGATCTCGTAACCCGGGGACGGCGCACGGGTGTGGTGATCTACTTTGCTAGGCCGCGGTCCTCAATGGTTTAGTCGGCGTGCGTTTCGATCAGTGGAGGATGCAGGTATCGAACCTGCTGGGCCTTTCGGCCGTACCCGTTTTAGTAAACAGGCTGCTCACCTTTCGCATATCCTCCGGGTGGTTGAGTATGGCGGGCTGCATACTCCTCATGGGCCATGGTTGGCCATGACCGCGTCAGGCCTCTAATAGGATTCAGGGGTGGAAAAATTGAAGAGTTGGTTCGTCGATGATGAAGGCGCAAATCCAGGCCACATCTGTGCAGCCGTAGGGGGGGCCGGCGTTGTCCTCATTGTTCTCGGCTTGGTTACCGTATGGGGCACTGGATGGGGCAAAGACTTATTTGCCCCAGGCGCAACCTTGGTGACCGTGGCTTTGACCGGGTGGGCCACTTCTCGGGCAGTATTGAAGTGGACGGAGCAGCGGGAGCAAGATCGCCAAAAGTCCGAATATGCGCAACGCGAAAAGGTTTATGAAGAGCTGATCATCTTCATGCTTAGCTGCATCACCGACATTGGCATTCAGTACGACGTCCAACGCGACGGCCAACTACGCGCCAAGGCTACATTGTGGGGTAGCGCAGCTACGATTGTCGCACTTGGCAATTTCCAGCAGCTTCTTGGCAGGATGATCAAGCTACGCGGGGGACTCGGCAAATTCCAAGCGACAAAGGAGGAGACCCGGCAGCTCGAAGATAAATTTGCTCGTGCCCTTGAATCCATGCGGAAGGATCTCGCATCCTCGGACAAAAATTCGATCACGAGAACAGAGATTTTGGCTTCCATCTTCAACTAAGTGCGTGCCCCGCTAGGCATTTGCTCGGAAAACGCAAGGGTCAGCGTGGTCCCAAGTAATGCGACTGTGCAATGCTGCTGACAACCCAGACGTGGAAGCCCCCGAAGCAACTTCACTGCGGGGGCTTCTGAAAGGTTTTGGTTACAGCTGTGGGCTGTGGCACCAGTGTATTAAATAATCGACATACTTACAAGCGTGTCATTTCCCCTGTCGTTTTCGGCTGAGACGGCGCCACCGCGCAGGGTTCCAGCGGTCGGTGAACGCGGTGGTGATCCCGCCCTTGGGGTGTAGGAATTTGCTTGGTACCGGTTTGCTTGCCTCGTCAATGCAATCCTGGCAGGCTCCCGTTTCGGTGGGTTTGAAGGAGTTTGGCATGACGACTTTAACTTTGGCGCCGCAGAGGGCTGCCCGGTAGTTGTAGGTGTCTTCCAGAAAGGAAGGACCAAGCATTGTTAGTTCCCGGGTGGTGGGGCGAACGGCATGGATTGGCCCAGGGTCATCAGGCACCCGGGGTGCTCTCGCACCGGCATGTAGGTCGCGAGGCGTCTCCCATCGGGTTAGGCCCGCTTTGTAGATTGGTTCCGGGAGATTCGGGGTCATGCCGCTTCCTTCCTGAGTTCAAGCGCCAGCGTGTGGAGTTCTGACCCCACCCAGGTGGCCCCGCATGCACCGCACTGGGCTTCAATTCCAGTTGCGGTGAGGGCGGTATTGCGGACGTATTCGTCTTCGTCCCAGGTCCACGCGTGAGTGGCCCCACAGTCAGCCTGTGGGCAGGCCCCGACAATTTCCGTTCGGCGGACGGGGTTCAGCATCTGCTGAATAGCGAGCATCCATTTCGTGGTGTTCTCGAGGCATTTGCGGGCGGCCTGTCCACTGTTGTCGCTTTGGGTCGACACTGCCCATTTCTGTAGTTTGCTCTCCGCACTGAGCTGGGGTTCATCCCTACCGGTGATGGTGATATGCATGGTTGCGAGCGTTTCGCGGATTTCGGCCCAGAGGCTGAACGCGGGGATTGCAATAGGTGAGCGTGAGCCTGAGCCCCCACCACCGACGTTTGAGCGCCGGCCAGATTGGATTTCCTGCCGAAGTTGGTCGAAGAGGCTTAGCTCGGTCGGGAATGACTTCGCGCCGGTCTCGCTATCAATGTGGATGGCGCGGTGTTCACGGGTTAGGCGATGAACGTTGTCGTTGAGAGTGTCGATGTTCAAGATGCTTCCATTCCGTAGCGGTAGTCGTTGGGGCCGATGGACATGCTGTTGACTGAGGCGAAGTGCGGACGCCAAGCGAGCCGGATCTTGCCCGTTTGGCCGTGGCGGTTCTTTTCGATGATGAGTTCGAGCTCGCCCTCCATTTCCTGGTCGTCCCGGTGGAGAAGGATGATGTTGTCCGCGTGAGCTTCGATACCTCCGGACTCTCGGAGGTCAGCCATCGTAGGGCGGGTGTCCGTTCGTTGCGTGGACCCGCGGTTGACCTGGGCTAGGGCCAGCACGTGGGTATCGAATTCCTTTGCGAGGTGCTTGCAGTCCTCAGCGATCCGAGATACCTGTCGCTCTCGCATGTCCCTCGGGTCGGCCGGCGCGCATAGCTGCAGGTAGTCGATGATGATCAGCGGGACCGGTCGCCGGCGAGCCCATGTGCGGACTGTTGCCCGGATTTGGGCCATGGTGATGCGGGATGCCTCTTCGATGTAGACCGGCCAGTCCGCAGCCTTCTGTGTGAGGCGTGCGATCTTCGCCCACTCAGCCTCGCCAAGGTTGTGGGAGTTGATCTTGTGGAGGTCAATCCCCTCGGACGCGGCAGCCATACGGCCAACAACTTCGTGCTCTTTCATTTCGAGCGAGAAGAACCCAACCCCGTACTTAGATGCTGCCACTGCGGCGCAGCCCGCCACCAACGATTTCCCGACTGCCGGGCGGGCGCCCATGACGGTCAGTTGCCCTGGGTGCCATCCGCCGTTGAACTTGTGATCGAGCTCAGACCAGCCTGTGGGGTAGCTCTTGCCCTTCGGCGCCGACCAGAGGTTCACTGCATCCTCCAGCGCCGCCGAGAACGTCCTGACCCGGATACCTGTTGCTTCGTTCGCTGTGGCGTCCAAAGTCACGCGGGCTTGGTCCAGAACGGCCTCCGTCTCGTCCCAGCCCGCAGTGTCGGACATCTGCTGCAGCTTCCGGCCAACCTCTGCCAGCCTCCTGAGTCTGGCAGTCCCTGTGATGATGCTGGCGTAGTGAGCCGCCGCCGAGCGGACGGGCGCGGCTTCCAGACACTGATGAAGGTACGCCGGCTCCATCCCGACGATCGGGCAGGACACCAGCTTTTGCGACATGGCCAGTGCCGAAGCAGGCCGCCCACCCCTCGCCTCGGTCAGGATCATGTGCCACAGCTGCTCATGCTGAGGAAGGTAGAAATCCTCAGCCTTCAGCTCGACCTCATCCAGCGTTCGTTGATCCAGTAGCACGGCGCCGATGACGGCACGTTCGGCGTCGATGTCCTGACGCAGCTTCAGATCGGTTGTCATGAGATCCCCAGCTTCTGCTTGGCCTCGGCCAGCCGTTCGGCGTTGTGGATGTTCCGCTGCTCCTTTTTCCAAGCGATCTCGCCAGCGACGTCCAGGCCCTCAGGAGGAGTGCCGGGAGTCCACACGTCTCGGCCCAAGACTGCTTCGACGTCGATTTCTCCGTGGAAGCCAGCCGATGGTGTCTTTGTGGCGACTCCGGCCTTGGCCTTGAGCTGATCGAACTTCTCGCGGAGCTTGGACATGGACAGGATGTTGGCCCGCCAGAACTCATCAGCCGTAGCCCATCGGATCATCCAAGCAACCTGCTCGACCTTGTAACCATCCCGGTCGAGAAGCAGCCGGGCTGCTTCTCGGTTCTTTTTGTTCCTCGATGGCTTCCTGGTCCCGTTCGCTAACAAGCAGGAATCGAGGAGATCAAGAAGTTCATCAACGTCTGGTCGCGGGATTTCGTCAGAAATCTCCGACGAAGGAATATCTTCTTTAGAAGATGTAGCAGTAGCAGTAGCTGTTCGCATGGAAACGCTATTCGGATCCTTTGCCATAGGTTTAGCCGTAGCGCTTCCAAAGGTCATGGCTTCTTCTTGCCTAACCCTTTGGGTTACCTCTTTCATATCCCTTGCCTTGGCTTTGAGGATCGTCTGCACTTTCGGATGGTTCCAGAGAGCCAATTCCGGTTGCTCCTGATTGAGCTTCTGGATCTCGAAAGCGAAGAACTCCTTGATGTCAGTTGAGGCGATCCCAGCGAAGTCGTTCGCCATAGTGACGTGAAGCCGCGGGTGCCTAATTACTCCGTCGTGGCGGGCAAAGGAGCGCACAAGCACCTCCTCAGTGGTGTCGTCAGCGTGGATAAAGTGGGCTTCGGTAAGCTCACAAGCATCCCGCTGCACATCGGCAGCCGTCCGATCCTTAGTGAGTGCCGCAAGCCGCCCAGGCCGCCAGTCAGCGACGCCGGCATAGTTCAACGTCGGGTGTGTAAGGATCTGCTGGTAGAGGTGCTGAGCGCCCATTGAAAGGCCGCGCCAGTCACCGTCCGCCCACAGATCCACACGAATGTTTGCGCGGTCCCTACCCAACGGACACGGCTCCTCTCGCTGATGTGAACGCGTCAATAGAAAGCTTGGATCTGCGATACTCCCGATAATCCGAGGCCGACCACTGACCAGTGGCGATCAGGGCGCGAAGACGGGCGTTTGCCGCACTTCGACCGGCTTCTTCAAGGTCGGCTTCATTGGCCTCCACCGTGCCGCAGCGACGGAGACGGACGCCCTCCACCTCCACAATCAGCGCCTTGATGTCTCCCGGATAGGCGGGACGCTTGAATGGCTTGGAGTGAAAAGCCACAACAGCGGCTGCTATGTCCTCACTCGCGTGGGTGCCAAGAACAGCGCGCCAGGCATCCAATTCCGCGTCCGCGAAAGTCCTGCCCTCAATCACCTCGAGCTTGGCCAGCGCTTGGCGGAGTTCAGATGACTCCATCATTTGCCCGCATCCTCTCCGGTTGTTGCTGCGGTGGAACGGCTGGCATTCGCGATGTTCATGAGTGTCTGACCGAGCTCGCGGGCCTGCTCCGGGGAGATCTCTGCGTAATGAGGCGGCTGGTGATCCGCCAGCCACACGTCGAATGAGTGCGCATCAGTCGTCGCATTCCAAACGGGCGTGATGATCCACTTCTCGTGATACTGCTCGGGGCCCAGCCACCGGTCTTCCGACTTTGGGTCCAGAGTGTAGCCTTCCGGGGCGGTCAGCCACGGCGAGAAGAACTCGAGACCTTCCAGAATGGTCTTCTCGTTTTGATCGCACCATTCTCCGAGCTCTCGCACAGTTGCCGGACGCTTGATAGTGTTGTTCACAGGATCTCCTAGTTGATTTGGGTTGGTTCTTGTGCCGTGACGGACTTTGGCGAGAGCGTCACGGCTTTTGTTGACGTCATGCACTCTTCATGAGGCGGCGAATATTGCTGCGTTGGGTCTTCGGGCTTTCGAGAACCTTTGGCGCCGGAGTGATGAAGGCTTGGAAGTCAGATGCACGAATGCGGTAACGGTTCCCATGCTTGGTTGCCGGAAGCTTTCCGGAATTGATGCACCGGTAGACGTAGTGTTCGTCCATCCGCAGCCCCTGCGCGACTTCAGAGACAGTCATAAGTTCGTCATCTGTCACGCGGCAAGCTCCTTCGATGCGGGGGAGTAGCGGTTGATGAAGTAGGCCTGACCTTTACCAGTGACCTTGGGCGTCTTCGATACGGTCACGTGGCCGTCCGAGTGGGTGACTGCGGTTTCTTTGACCTTGAACAGTTCAAGCTCCATTGCCTTCTGCGTCGGCATATTCCAGTCCGTTCCAGGGCGGCGGATGAGGTAGCCGTCTTCGCGGAGCTGCGCGAAGAGGCGGTTAGCCCCCACTCCGACGCCATTGCCTCGTAAGATCTTCGCCAGGTCGCCAACGAGAATCGTTGTTTCTGACGTCGCCACCGAGTCAGCGAACAGAACCTTAGGCGCGTCAGCCGCGATCTTGGCCTCAAGCGCGGCCTGGGCCTCCACAGAGCTCGCCAATTCCCGGAGCGCTTCCGCGTATGTCTGCGGAGTAGCCGGCCCTCCGAAGGCTCCCGTTCTTCGGATGGATGGCAGTACCTCATGCGTCACCCAGCGTTTGAACTTGCGTACGTGCTCCATCTTGCTTTCGATGACCGATGGATCAAGCCCGCGTGCTTTCTGTGGTTGCAACGAGAAGAGGAGCGAGTAGAGGCCTGACTCGTTGATAACCGTGAGGGTCTGCCGCCCGCCAGGGGTGTCAATCTGCGTACCCCCCTTGTCTTCCTGGTCTACGGACTGCATGGCGCGATTTCGATTTGTCACCCCGAAGTAGTCGCAGACATCACCAGCGACGAAGTGGGGTTCGCCTTCGAGCAGAACGGTACGTACTGGCCGTCCGCCGTAGTTGAAGAGCTGTAAAGTGGTCATCGAATCGTTTCCTTTGTTGTGAGATTTCCGAAGCCGCCCCCGTTGCAGCGCGGGCGGCTCTGTCATGCAGCGATCGAGTTGGTGAAGTCCGGATAGCTGATTGCTTCGCTTGGGATTCCCATGCCGATAGCAAGTTTGCGGAGAGTTGCGGGAGAAACCTGCCGGGCTCCCTTCTCAACATGAGAAAGGGTGCTCTTAGCTATGTCCGCTCGCGCCGCCAAATCGGTCTGCCGGATCCCCAAGGCCTCTCGAATTACACGGACGGCTGCACCGTTGACCCGAAGTTTCATAGGTTTTGCTTCCATGCAACGAGCGTACGCAACTTCTCGCAACTTACGCAAGTTATGCAACCACTTTCTTGAATTACTTCTCGCTTCTGCGGGAATCTGCGTTGTGAAGTTGCGAGAAGTTGCGCTAGTGTCGTTGTCATGAAGATCAGCGCAGACGAACTTCGCTTGGTGCGGTCGCACATGGACCTGACGCAGGCGGAGATGGCCTCTCATTTGGGCATTTCTCCCCGGACAATTGTCAATTGGGAGACGAGCGGCGTTCCAGACTCCAAGGCTGCACGTGTCCTCTCGGTGCTCCAGCACGATCTTGAGGAAGCGAAGCAAGAAGAGTGGTACCGCGAGTCAGTGGCGAATATGCCTGTCCCGGAGGTGCCGCCGGGCTACATGTCGGCGGATGCTGAGGTTGAGGATTCGCGCCCAGGTCTGCATCCAGATCGGCGGAGAGCGAATCTGTTGCAGGCGTTCACGGATTCGGATCTCTTAGCGGAGCTTCGCTCACGAGCGCTGAGGCGTGGTGACAGGGAATCCACGTGGGATGCAGCGAGATTCGAGCGATATCAGCAATTTGTTGCTCCAAAGTGGGAGGATCCGAAACCGCCGAACAGTTCTGAGGCGGACGCTTTTGACTCGGCTGCGCGTAAGGGCGAGGAAGACGCGAGTTAGGACAGACTTGGGCAAGAACCCTAGGCCGCTGCGCAATGGCGGCTGGGTGGCCTGAGTGGAGTGCAGTTTGCACAGCTTGACAGGGCAGCACCTGCCGTCATAAGAACCTCCATTTAAACGGAAAAGCCCCAACACGTGCGTGTCAGGGCGCTACTGGGGTCTTGAGTGTAAAAAAGCCCTTAGTCTCCAAGTGAGATTCGGGCGTGGCGATGTTCTACAAACTCAGTCTTCGAAAAGAAGGAGGGATATCAGGTCTGCGACCTTGTAGGCCTGCTGTCAAGCGACGGACTTGGAAACACTTATCCCCTTGGACCTCCACATCTGCGAAAAGCCACAGGATGGGGCCGCTAGTGGCGAACCTCTAGTCGGGGGGCCAACCGGTCTCGAAAGACCAGCCGGGTTATCTGTCTTCTCCGAGGGACGAACCCAAGGGTTGATCTCCCGACAACCTACATCGGGGTGCTTCGTTAAGCTATTCGAACACTCGCGAAAACACAACCGGGCAGAAGCCCGGGTGTTGACGGCGTCAACGAAACCCGCAAAAACGCCTTCCGATCGGTTCGTCAAAAGTAACTGGAAGCCCCGGAATCTAGGCGAAAATCGCTCTGTGACGCGATATTACGCGGGGGTTCAAATCCCCCATTCTCCGCGTTTGTGATGAGTCGGGACATCCTTCACGGATGAGTCGATTCATCGGTTACACCCCGGTCTTCGGACCGGGGTGTTTTTCTTTGTCCGGATTCTCTGGGTTGGTAGCCGCGGGCTGCGTTCCGGAACTAACGTCGACGCTCGGCCAAGGACACGATGATCCCGTCCGGCCCTCGGACGTAAGCCATGCGCCATACGCCTTCGTATTCTCCGACGCCGCCAACCAGCCCGTAGCCGTCCCGCGAAAGCCGGGCGAGGGCGCCGTCGAGGTCGTCCACCTCGAAGGTGACGTTCCGCAATCCCGGTTCAGTCGACATCGCTTGGGGCGAGCCGGGGCCATGGGGCGGATAGGTGAAGCTGGACAGCTCGACGGCGGTCCCGCCGTCGGGCGTTCGCAGCGTGGCAATCTCACTCCGGGAGCCTGGAATTCCGATCACAGTGTCCACGAATTCGCCTTCCATGAACATCCGTCCCTCCACCTCCAGCCCCAGGGTGGTGAAAAAGGCCAGCGCGGCCTCAAGGTTGGTTACCGTGATTCCGACGTGATCGAACCGGCGAACAAATGACATGGCGACTCTCCTGTCCTCTCAGCGCAGCCTAACCGGCAGTATCCTCCTGCTGGGCCGCCGCGACGCGTTCGAGGACTTCGCGGCAGGCGAGGATGGCGGGGTGGACGCGGCCAGCGGTTCGGGTGGACGTAAAAACTGTGCGGTTGGGTAGACCCGGCAGGTCTATGAGTTTGACCGGGCGGGTTCGGCCGGTCCATACGAGATCCGGCATGAGGGCTACCGCATTTCCGGATTCGATGAGGCGGATCTGGGCTTGGAGGTCCGCGGTTTCGTAACGGACATCGGGTTCAAACCCTGCCGACCGGCAGGCCTGCTCAGCCCAATGGCGTGACGCTGCACCACGGGGTTCCATGACCCATGGCATGGTGGCCGTGTCCGCCAAGGAAGATACCGACTCGCCACCGAGGCCAACCGGGGGAGTGGCTAAGCGGATAGCGTCACTGGTGAGGATCGCCCGATCGAGGCCGCTGTGATGGGGTGCTGCGTGGCCGGGGTATTGCTCCGCTACCACCAGGTCAAAGTCGCGCGCCCAGGTTTCATACAGAGCGGTCTCGGGTTCACGCTGGGTCATCTCCACGCGCACCTCCGGGTACTCGTGACGCATGATACTGAGAAAGTCCGGCAGCAGTGCCAACGCGGCGGATTGGAAGACGGCCAAGCGAACCGTTCCTGTCACCATGGACAGTGATGCCGCCAGCTCGGTCTCGGCCCGTTCGAGGGTTTCCAGGAGCGCAGCTGTATGGGCCACGAGGATCTCGGCTTGCGGGGTCAGTTGTACACGCCTGCCGGCTTTGCGGAGCAATTCCACCCCGGCTTCCTTCTCCAGGAGGGTCAATTGCTGGGAGACCGACGAGGGGCTGTACTGCATCGCGTCGGCCACCTCGGCCAGGGTTCCGCGGATCTTCAATTCGTGCAGTAAACGCAGCCTGCGGACATCCAGCAACGCGGCCTCCAAAAGATCGGATTGGATAATGAATATTCGTCAGAAAAGATCGCTTTTCCTAATGGAATTGTAGATCCATACTGATGGAAACAAACAAACTTCTCCGCCCCAGAAGGAGCCTCCATGACCAGCACCCTCCCGGATGCCAGCACACCGAGCACCGAGGATTCAGGCCAATTTGATGCCTTGGCCCAAGAAGCCATCGCGTTGGTTCGTCACTGGTTGACCGAAGCCAGCAAGATCCCGGTGGATGTGTCCGCCCAGCGCCTCGCAGGTGTCCTCAAGGATCCGAACGGCTTGGAGTTCACCGTTGGGTTCGTCGACGGCGTCATCCGCCCGGAGGATCTGTCTGTCGCCGGCCGCAAACTCGCCGAGCTTGCACCGAAGGTGCCCAAGTTCCTTCCTTGGTACATGCGCAGCGCTGTCCGCGTCGGCGGTGTCATGGCGCCGATCATGCCGCAGGTGGTTATCCCGATCGCCCGCCGCGTGCTCCGCGAAATGGTGGGCCACCTGATCGTTGACGCCACCGATGCCAAGCTTGGTCCCGCAATCGCGAAGATCCGGCAGGACGGCGTACACCTGAACGTGAACCTCCTCGGCGAAGCCGTCCTCGGCGAGCACGAGGCGCAGCGCCGCCTGGAAGGCACCCTGAAGTTGCTGGCCCGCGAGGACGTGGACTACGTTTCCATCAAGGAATCCTCCACCGTGGCTCCGCACTCCCCATGGGCTTTCGACGAAGCGGTCGATCACGTGGTGGAGAAGCTCACCCCGCTTTACCGCCTCGCAGCGTCCTTCCCCAAGCCCAAGTTCATCAACCTGGACATGGAGGAGTACAAGGACCTCAGCATGACCATCGCGGTGTTCAAGCGCATCCTGGATATGCCCGAGTTCAAGAACCTGGAAGCCGGGATCGTCCTCCAGGCCTACCTCCCGGACGCCCTCGGCGCCATGCAGGAATTGCAGGAGTGGGCCGCTGCACGCCGGGCCAAGGGTGGGGCTCCCATCAAGGTCCGCGTGGTCAAGGGCGCCAACCTTCCCATGGAACAGGTTGAAGCTTCCCTGCACGATTGGCCGCTGGCCACTTGGGGCTCCAAGCAGGACTCGGACACCAGCTACAAGAACGTCATCAACTACGCCCTTACCCCCGAGCGCATTGACGCGGTCCGCATCGGCGTCGCGGGCCACAACCTCTTCGACGTCGCGTTTGCCTGGCTTCTGTCCAAGCAGCGCGGGATTGCCGGGCAGGGACAGAAAGCGATCGAGTTCGAAATGCTCCTGGGCATGGCAACGGGCCAAGCCACCGCTGTCCGCAAGGATGTCGGCAGCCTCCTCCTCTACACGCCCGTGGTCCACCCGGGTGAGTTCGACGTCGCCATCGCCTACTTGATCCGCCGCCTCGAAGAGGGTGCCAGCCAGGAAAACTTCATGTCGGCCGTGTTTGAGCTCAGCGAAAACGAGGGCCTCTTTAAGCGCGAACAGGAGCGCTTCCTCGCTTCCTTGGCCAATATGAAGGACGAGGTCCCGGGCCCGAACCGCAAGCAGGACCGCCGCCTCCCGGCCGAGCCCGCCCCGCTCGAAGGCTTCCGCAACACCCCTGACACCGACCCGGCCCTCCCGGCGAACCGTGCCTGGGGCCGCGACATCCTGGCCCGCATCCCCGGTTCCACGGCCGGCAACAAGATCGTGGAATCCACCAAGGTTTCCGACGCCGCGGAGCTCGACCGCATCATCGCCACCGCCGTGGACCACGGCAAGGACTGGGGTGCCCGCCCCGCAGCCGAACGCGCAGCCATCCTGCACCGTGCCGGCGAAGTCCTCGAGTCCCGCCGCGCCGAACTCCTTGAGGTCATGGCTTCCGAAACCGGCAAGACCATCGACCAAGGCGACCCCGAGGTCAGTGAAGCGATCGACTTCGCGCACTACTACGCCGAGCGCGCCAAGGACCTGGAAACGGTCGACGGCGCCACGTTCGTCCCGGCGAACCTCACCGTGGTGACCCCGCCGTGGAACTTCCCGGTTGCGATTCCTGCGGGCTCCACGCTCGCAGCGTTGGCGTCAGGTTCCGCCGTCGTGATCAAGCCCGCAAAGCAGGCCCGCCGCTCTGGTTCGGTGATGGTCGACGCCCTCTGGGAAGCCGGTGTGCCCCGCGAAGTGTTGGCACTGGTTCAGCTTGAAGAGCGCGAGCTGGGCACCCACCTCGTTTCGCACCCGAGTGTGGACCGCGTCATCCTCACTGGTGGCTACGAAACTGCCGAGTTGTTCCGTTCGTTCCGTCATGACCTGCCGCTGCTCGCGGAAACGTCGGGTAAGAACGCCATCATCGTCACCCCGAGTGCCGACCTGGACCTCGCTGCCAAGGACGTCGTGCACTCGGCGTTCGGACATGCTGGCCAGAAGTGCTCTGCCGCATCACTGGTGATCCTGGTGGGCTCGGTGGCAAAGAGCGCGCGCTTCCACAACCAGCTGATCGATGCTGCCCGATCCCTGACGGTGGGCTACCCGGATAACGCCACGTCCCAGATGGGGCCGATCATCGAACCGGCCAACGGCAAGCTCCTCAACGCCCTCACCACACTGGGCGACGGCGAAACGTGGGCCATCAAGCCCGAACGCCTCGACGAGACCGGCCGTTTGTGGTCCCCAGGCATCCGTTCGGGTGTGAAGCGCGGTTCCTACTTCCACCTGACGGAGTTCTTTGGCCCCGTGCTCGGCGTCATGACCGCTGACACCCTTGAAGAAGCCATCGCCATCCAGAACGAGATCGAGTACGGCCTCACGGCAGGGCTTCACTCCCTGGATTCCGCTGAGATGGGTGTCTGGCTGGAGAACATCCAGGCCGGGAACCTGTACGTCAACCGCGGCATCACCGGTGCGATCGTCCAGCGCCAGCCCTTCGGTGGCTGGAAGAAGTCCGCGGTTGGGGCCGGAACCAAGGCCGGTGGCCCGAACTACCTCATCGGTTTGGGCTCCTGGCTTCCCGCAGAAGCCAAGCCCAAGCGCGGCACCGTCCTTCAAGGTGCGGCGGCCCGACTGCTCGCTGCTGCCAAGTCCGCCGGCGTCTCCGCTGAGGAAATCCAGACCCTCCAGCAGGCCCTCTTCAGCGATGCCACAGCTTGGGAAACCGAGTTCGGCACGGTCAAGGACGTGTCTGCGCTGACCGCAGAGCGCAACGTCTTCCGCTATCGCTCGCTGCCTGTCACCATCCGCCTCTCCGAAGGGGAGACACTCGCTGAACTGATCCGCGTAGTAGCAGCCGGTGCAGTGGCGGGTTCGGCGCTCAAGGTCAGCTCCGCCGTCGTGCTTCCTGACGCTGTGGTATCCGTGTTCGCGGACCTGGGCGTCAGCGTTCGGATCGAGGACGACGCCGCGTGGCTGGCCCGTGCAGCGAACTTCGACGCCGGCCGCATCCGCCTCATCGGTGGCGACTTCGCCGCGCTGAGCGCAGCCATGGGTGGCCGTCCCGACGTCGCGGTTTACCACGGCGCTGTGACCCAAGCCGGCCGGATCGAGATGCTGCCGTTCCTGCGCGAGCAGGCTATCTCCATCACGGCGCACCGGTTCGGCACCCCGAACCACTTGTCCGACCACCTGATCTAGGCGGCACGCCCGGCATGACGCCGAGGGGTTAGCTTTTGGGGCTTTGGAAACATCAAAGCCGCGAGAGCTAACCCCTCGTCAGTGCGGGGGTGTCACACCTGCGCGTAGCCCAGCCGCTGCAACCTGCGGCGGGCAGCGAGCTCACTTGGACCATGCGATCCCAGTGCCAAGCGAACCATTCCCAGCACGGCCCTCGCTGCGGTGATGACGGGCAGCGGGATGGGGCCAAGCCGGGCAGGGCCGATCCCCAGTATGGCGCGGTACTTTGGTTCCAAGCTTGCGACGGCGGCCGCGAACAGGATGCGGTATCCGGGCCTGAGGAGCGGGCTGAGCGGCGGCGTTCGTATGAAGGATACTGTCTCGGCGAGGCGTTCATCTGCACGCAGCACTCCCGAGGAATACCACCTCTCCAATTCGTCACGGACCTGTGCATAGGTGACGGGTGGGTCTTGCACCCCCATCAGTTGGCCCGCCACCGCCCACTCACGGACGTAGGCATCCGGGCCTCCTGGGATGGCCTGCCCCCAGATGCGGTTGGCCGTAATAAACGAGTCAGCATAGGTGACGTGGACCCAGCGAAGGAGTTCGGGATCGTTGGCGGCGTAATCACGCCGGGCGCCCGTGCCATCCACATAGGTGCCACGGACGCGCTCGTGGATCTTTCGCACGCGGAGAGTGGCTGCCTCGGCCGCGTCCTTTGAACCGTAGGTCACAGTGAAGATCCAGCGGATGGTGTTGGCCAGGCGGCCGAGGGGATCCTTTTGGAAGCCGGAGTGCTCGTAGACGCCGGCAAGTGCGCCAGGGTGCAGCGCCTGCATCAACAACACCCTGATGCCGGCAATGATGGTGGCCACTTGGCCGTGAACTGCCCAGACGGCTGAGCCGGGCAGGTAATAACCGGCGTCGTTCCCTTCCGCGAGGCGCGGCACCCACTCCGGTGGCGTGCCTGAGGTTCCCGTGAAGGTGCGCTGCAGTTCGTGCCTGTACTCAGTGAGGTAATTCCTCATGTAGTCCATTCGACCGCGCTTTGCCTGAGCTGTACAGACAAGCGCCGGAGAACCTCAGGACGTCTTGAGCAAAAACTGAGCGAACCTTTCCAGTACCTGCCATGGGGAGCCCTTTATTTCTGGTGTGATTGCGGCCACAATGGGGATTGCACGCCAGGCTGGGGTTTGGTGCCGCTGGCTTTGGGGAGTGTTTTGTGGGCAAGCATCATGATTCAAGCAAGGTCCTCCAGCTCGTGCGTATGGGCCGCTTCGGGCGAGTCGCGCTGGCGTTTTTCATTGCCGTCTCCGCGTTCTTCGCTTTCGGTTTCCAGCCACTGAACTCCGTGACGGTTGGTTCGGCCGATGGACCCTCGACGCAGGCCTTGGCAGGAGCTCTGGCCCTGGGGACCCTCGTGCCCCCGGACGCGCAGACCGCCGTGATCGATCCCAATCCTGACCCTCCGGCACAAATGCCTGGGACGCCGATGCTCTCCTTCGACCGTGCCGTGGTCCGCGCTGTGGGCAAGGACGGATCCGGTGCGCTGAATGTTGCTTCCGCCGGCTTGGCGAGGCCTCCGGCCGGAAGCCTGTACGCGCCCCTGGAGGTCCTGAATCCGAGTTCGCCCTACGGGTGGCGCATCAGTCCGATCACCGGCCTGCCCAATGATTTCCACTGGGGCCAAGATTATGCCGCAGCCTGCGGTACCCGGGTTTACGCCGCCGACGCCGGGGTGGTCCGAGCAGTAGGGTGGCACCCTTGGGGCGGCGGAAACCGTGTGGAAATTGATCATGGAAACGGCCTTGTCACCACGTACAACCACCTGCAGGGCATTGGCGTGACTCTGGGGCAGTCGATTCAGGTGGGCCAAGTCATCGCCGAGGTGGGAACGACGGGATGGTCCACCGGTTGCCACCTCCACTTCGAGACGATTGTCAACGGTCTCCACACCAACCCCAACGGCTGGATCTACCTGCCTACCCGCCAAGTGGATCAGCTGCAGAACATCACCATGGTGAGTTATGAACCAGGCGTAGGCACGGGAGTATCCACCGCACCGCAGTGGGCCGTCCCGATCGCCGACGCCAGCAACCGCGCGGTCATTGGCGGCGACCAGGAAGTGGCCGTGGCACCCCCAGTGGTCACTGCGCCAGCGGCTGGCCAGCCCGCCGTCGCGGCACCTAATCCATCCGTCGCTGCTCCGCCGTCAACTGTTCCGCCCGCATCCTCGGGATCGACCACACCCACCCAGGCCACCACGCCTGCCCCAGCTGTTACGCCGACGCCGACGGCGACTGCCACACCGACGCCGACGCCGACGCCGACTGCCACCCCGACGGCGACTGCCACACCGACGCCAGCTGCGACGCCAATCCAGACGCCGGCGCCGACTCCGACCGCTGTCGTCACCCCCGCCCCCGTGCCCAAAGCTCCGGCTCCGGTCCCGTCCTCCAAGGCGCCGGCCGTGACACCTCCGCTGCTGACCCCGACAGTGCTGCCGCCCGCAGTGACCCCCACAGCCCCGCCGGTTCAAGCACCATCGCCCACCTCTCCCGTGGCGATCATCCCCGGCACGCTCACCGCGGTGGTCCTGCCGCCCGGTTATGTCTTGGTCGCACCGGGCCTCGTGCGACGCCCTGATGGCGTGATCGTGCAGCTTTCCTCACTGCTGGTCCCAACCCCCTAGACCCTGTTCCTACGCCGCGGACCCTGTTGAAAGAAAGTAATTTTCCAACATTCCGCCCCGAATTAGCTTGTTGTTGGCTTTCTGTCTGGTTGGATTAAGGCAACTGGATTGACACGGGAGACGCCGTCTCCCACCAAACGCTAAGGCAGCTATGGAGCTCATCGAGGCCGAACACCCCAAACCAGGTCATGTGCTTTTGCACTTGAGCGATCTTCACTTGGTGGGGGGACCGAACGAGCTTCATGGCTCGGTGGACAGCGCAGCCAGGCTTCAGGAGATCTGCGATCAGATCGTGGCCTCCCGTATCAGGCCCGAGGCCATCGTCTTTACCGGGGATTTGGCGGACAAGGGTGAAACCGAGGCGTACCTGCGCTTGCGCACCATGATCGAGCCTGTGTGCCGCTCATTGGGTGCCCGGGCCATCTGGGCCATGGGCAACCACGACAACAGGGCCAATTTCCGGGCAGCTTTCCACAACGCTTCCGAAGCCAGCCGGCCCCAGGATCCGGTGGATCGCAGCTACTTTGTGAACGGCCTACGCATCATCACTCTGGACACCACGGTTCCGGGCTACCACTACGGGCAGTTGTCCGAGTCGCAGCTGGACTGGTTGGCTTCGGAATTGGCCACACCAGCGCCGGACGGCACTATCCTGGCGATGCATCACCCGCCTGTGCCCTGCGTCCAGGATATGGCCGTTTTGGTGGAGCTTCGCGGCCAAGCCGACCTGGCCGCCGTCGTCCGGGGTACGGACGTCCGCGCCATCCTCGGCGGCCACCTGCATTACTCGACGACGGCGGACTTCGCCGGCATTCCGGTGTCGGTCGCCTCTGCCACGTGCTACACGCAGGACCTGGGCGTGCGGGCAGGCGGCCAGCGCGGTCGCGACGGTGCCCAGTCCTACAACATGGTCCACGTTTACGAGCACACGATTGTGCACTCGGTGGTCCCGATGTCCGGCGGAGAGACAGTGGGCGAACCCTTGGACGCCGCTGAGGTGCAGCGGAGGCTCGCCGAAGCCGGTGTCCGGATTCCCAAGCACTCGCGCCGCGGAACCCTTATTTCTCCCAGGGTGCCTTGACGGGGAAGTACTTCTCCAGGAAGTCCGTCACCACTTCGGCACGCTCATCGGCCTCGACCTCAGGAAAGCTGCCGTCGTTGAGGCAGAAAAAGTCCATGTGACGCTTGGCCAGAAGCTTCGGCAGATAATGGAGCCCGGCCCACATGGTGGTATCCACATACCGGACTTTCGCAGCGGTCTGGGTGACCGCGCGGCCCGTCAGCAGGGCGTAGTAATGGTAGAAGGAATTGGTCACTGAGATGTTGTCGGCCGCCCTGAAACGGCTGGCCGCGGTCTTGGTGAATTCCGCAGGGAACTCCTTCTCCATCTTGGCCACCACGCTGCGGCGTAGCGGTGCAGCGGTGTGCTCGAGGTGGCGGGTGGTGATCCGGCCGAACCTTTCCCACAGCAGTTTGCGGTTAACCCGCGCTGCGTTCTCGAAACCGCTGCGTTCGGCATCGTTCTCACCGAGGCCGATCCGGGTGTCGGCCTCGATGAACTTGGTGATGCCGCCCGGTGTGAAGAACATGTCCGGTCCCACCGGGCGGCCAAAGAACATGTCGTCGTTGGAGTAGAGGAAATGCTCTGACAATCCCTCAATGTGGTGCAGCTGGCATTCCACTGCTTGGGAATTGTGCGTGGGCAGCACCGACGGGTCGGCAAAGAATTCCTCGCTGCGGACGATCGTGACAGATGGGTGGTCCGCGAGCCATTTCGGCGCCGGGGAATCGGTGGCGATGAAGATCCGGCGGATCCACGGTGCGAACATGTGCACGGACCGGAGCGCGTATTTGAGCTCATCGATCTGCCGGAAGCGTGCCTCATGGTCGTCGCCTTCACCGAGGACCGCTCCGGCCTGCTGGGCGCGTCGTGCTGCAATGTAGGCCGGGTCGCTGCCGTCCACCCAGGAAAAGACGATGTCGATATCGAAGTCGATGTCGCTGGCGTGGTCGGCAAACATGTTCTCGATGGTGGGCCACGCCAGGCCGTGCCGTTGGACTGTGCCGCGCACCGCGTCCTGCCGGAGCATTGTGCGGCGGGTCAAGGAATTCTCCACGGGAAGCTCCAGATGGTCGCCCTCGAACCTCCACAACTCAAGCTGCACGCCCAAAGCCGGTCCGTACCAGAGGCCACCGCCCGGTTCCACCCTGGGCCGGTACAACCGGAAGATCCTCGCTTTGCGGTTTGCGGACAACTCACCGTCAGCAACCAGGACCGAGGCTTTCCGTTTGGCGTCAACGGTCATGGAATAAAACGGCTCGTCATGGAATGCCCGGACCAGTGCCTCCCGGACCTCTCGGCGGGCCTCCCAGTCCACGGCAATGACCGGACGTTCGTCGTTGCCCCTGACCAGGATGAAGTCGACGTCGGCTGCTTCCAAGGCTGCCCTGACCGCCAGAAGATCGGACACCATGGCCTGCTGCGGGGTCAGGTCGCTGATGACCATGGCGTACCGCCCGCGGTGGCGGACGACGTCGGACCTGTGCTTGAGGTGCGCGACGACGGCAGGGGAGACTGCCTCGGCAACGGCCTCCTCTTCCACGGTGGGGCTGCCATGGTAAATCGGATCAACTGGTGCTTGCGTGATGGCGTTTTTCTCCGGAATCTGTGGGGCGGGTAGCTTTGGGGGGCATCTGCGGGGTGTCGGCCTAGATGGACAGCGCTTCACGCCAACCGCGAAGGAAGGCAGCGCCGGCGTCATCATGGATGACGTCCTCCGCGAGGCCCAGGTCAGTTGCCGTGAGGATGGGGTAGGGCTTCACCGGTACACCGTCGGCGGGTCTCACGTCCACATGCTTGACGTCATGGTCATTGTGGTGAAGCCAGTCTGCCATGGCGTAGTCCGTACGGGAATCACCTACCGTCCGCCACGAGAGGGGTGTGATGCCGTGTGCCGCCAAGAGCTCCACGGCCCTACTGGCTCCCAGGTCCTTGCCGAGCCGAACCGATTCAATGTCCGTGGAGATGATGGTGGGGTCCAGCCTGTAGTCCGCGGCGTCGTCGGATTCGGGAGCGTGGTGGTCCAGGATCGCGGCGTCGAGGCCGTGCCGGCCCATGAGGTCCAAGGCGTCGGAGTCGAAGAGCTTCTGTTCCGCCAGGTAATCCTCGTTGGCGACGTCCAGGCGCTGCTCCACCGAGACCATGGCACGCTTGGTCTCGTCGAAGAACATATGGGTCGAGTAGTCCTCGGCCACGAGCCTGCGAACGTCGTCTCCATACGCCGTCGGAACAGCCAGCCCGTTATCCACATGGATGGGGCCTGCCCCTTGGGCGGTGTAGCTGAACCACACTGCGCCTTTTTCGCAAACAGCGTGGATCACCGTGTCGGTGGGTATTCCGGCAGCGATCATGGGCCCCATGACCTGCTCACGGATGAACGTATCTGAGCGGCCGGTATTGAAGATAACGGGGATGCCCGCCGAGGCAAGTGCCACAAGATCGGTGATGATGTCCGGCTTGACGTCACGCGTCACGGGACTGGCGATGGGGCCGTCGACGTCGAGCAGCAACGCCAGCGGGGGCGTGGTGCGGGCAGCGGTCCGGCCAGTACCTTGGAACGGTTGGGTCATGTCCCTATTCTGTCAGTCCCAAGGAGGTAGATCCCAGCTATGACGCCCCACCACGATAATCACCTTTTGGCTACAACCTGTCCGTGCCCGGGGTCAAAAGTTCCGTTACGGCCTCTTCTTCCCTAGGCTTGCAGGGTGATCTTCAAAGCTGTGGGCGAGGGACGCCCGTACCCTGACCATGGATACACCGCGCCACGCGACTGGGCGGCCCTGCCTCCGCGGCCGGTCCGCCTCGATGACTTGGTGACCACTAAGAGGACCCTGGACTTGGAGGCCTTGTTGGCCGAAGATTCCACGTTCTTCGGTGACCTTTTCCCGCACGTCGTCCAGTACCAAGGCGTCATGTACCTCGAAGATGGCCTCCACCGGGCCGTGCGCACCGCGCTGCATCAACGCACTGCCATCCATGCCCGTGTGTTGGTGATCGATGGCTAGGCGTCCTCGGGACGTCACCCAGCTTCACGGGCACAGGGTTGTGTCCGGCCAGGAGCTCCGGGCAACTTTTGCCGAGGATGAGGAGGCGCGGCGCGGTAGTTTTGGCCGCCGGCTCCTGCACGGCATTGTCCTGGTCCTTTTGGTTGGCGTGATCTGCGCCGGAGCTGTAGGGGCTTGGGCCGTCATGAACGGAGTGATCAAGGTGCCCTCCGCGGTGGCCAGCAAAGCGCCCACCAGCCTGTGCCCCACCACCACCTTTGACTACGTCCCCAACGCAACGGTGAACCTGAATGTCTTCAACGCCACCACCCGGGGCGGATTGGCGAAGACCGTGGCCGATCTGTTTGTGGCACGCGGCTACAAAGTGGGCGAAGTAAGTAACAGCAGCACCGCCTACACAGGTATTGGCGTGGTGGTCTCTGGCGTCAAGGGGCAGGCGGCTGCCTTCAACGTCCAACGGAATCTTGCCGGCACCGATTATTTCCAGGACAACCGCGCTGACGGTTCCGTGGATGTCATCCTTACAGCCGGCTACGAGCGTTTGGTGGAGCCTCAACTCGTGGACCAGAGTCCCGGCAAACTGCAATGCCCGCGGGAGGACCTGCGGATCGCGGACAACGCTAAATGGCCGGTGGTCCCGACACTCCCGGCGGGACACTAGCACCCGCGGAACAAAGAAGCCGCGCTTCGTCCAGGCGTACGGCATGTCCGGCTGCATCGAACCGTGCGCCGGCCCCCAATTGGATGAAGCGCACCGTCTGGGCGGTATATGTCTCGAGCGGTGTTGGGGATTCGATGGCTGCGCTTGATTCCTCCGCCGGCCGATTGCGGCGGGCGGCGCTGGCCGATAACGTCCCGTGAATAAGCCGGGCCAGTTGGGCAATATCAATGTCCGGGAGATAGCCCTGCTGCACACCATCACGGAGGATGTCCTGGAGGAGGACGTTGAGATCTCCCACATGGTTCGCGAGCTTGGCGAACGAGTCAGGGGACAGGACGGCGGCCATCGCGGGCCCGGGCGGCAGGTGGCGGCGGCTGAGGTCCTCCACTTGGGCACGAACGTACAGGGCAAGTCTGTCTACGGGGTTATCGAGCGCCTCAAGCGATTCCCTGAGATCCACGATGAACCGCTCCGTCTCATCCAAGGCGTACGCAATGAGCAACTGCTCCATGTCGGCGTAGTAGTTGTAGACGGCGGTACGCCCCACCTCGGCGTGGCGGGCGACGTCGGTCATGGTCAAGCCGGGCAGTCCATGGGTGAAGAGAAGTTCGCCGAAAGCCTTCAAGATGCGGCGTTGGGTCGCGGCGCGTTGGGCTGCATTGGTGGCGGCCGTGATCCTAGGCATGTAGACACTTTACCGTTATCTGTCACTAAGAGTCGTCATGTTCCTGCTGCCGCTTTCCGGGCGCGGACCTGCCCGAATTCGCGTACCATCAGGGGAATCGGACAATAACTTCACGAGGGGAACTGTTGCGGGCAACGGTTAAGGATGTGGCCCTGCGGGCAGGGGTGTCACCAAAAACGGTCTCGAACGTGATGAATGGAATCGTGCCGGTCAGTGGCCCAACGCGTCTGCGGGTTGAGCAGGCCATGCAGGAGCTCGATTACGTGCCCAACCTCTCTGCCCGCGGCCTTCGCAACGGCAGGTCGGGAGTCATAGCGTTGGCCCTTCCGGATCTCGCTACCCCGTTCTCCGCCGAGATCGCCCACCACATTGTTGAGGTTGCGCACCAGCAAGGCTGGAGTGTCCAGATAGAGGAAACCGGCTCGGACCCGCACCGCGAGGAGGAGCTGCTGACCCGGGCCCGCTCCAACCTCATCGATGGGCTCATACTGAACCCGGTTGTCCTTGATGAGAGCGCAGTGCGGGTGGGCGTGGCGTTGCCGCCGGTGGTCTTGCTGGGGGAAGTGACGCAGCAATTGGCTGACAGGGTGTTCGTGGACAGTTTTGCCGCGGCCAGGGACATGACCTTGGCCCTTGCCAAGCCGGGGCGGCGGCGCATTGCGGTCCTGGGTGTGAACCGCGGGCGGAACTCAGCCACCGCCGTCCAGCGAAGGGCCGGTTACGAGGCCGCCCTTGAATCCTTGGGGATATCTCAGGACGAGTCGCTGACGATTTCGTGCGAGAGTTGGCATCCTTGGGCTGCTGCCGAGGCCTTGAGCCAATACCTGGAGGGTCATCCGGTTCCCGAAGCGCTCTTCTGCTTCACGGACTCCATGGCGATCGGCGCCCTGAGTGTTCTGTGGAAGCGTGGTGTGCGCGTTCCGGAAGACATTGCGGTTGCCGGCTTCGATGACATTGCCGATGGCCGCTACGCGGTCCCTTCGCTGACCACGGTCTCCTTCGATAAGCGGAGGATCGCAACGGAAGCCCTACGGCTGCTCACGGAGCGCATGGCGGACAGGAGCCATGCCCAACGCGTAGTCACGGTGGACTTCTCCATTGTGGAGAGGGAAAGCAGCCGGGCCTGAGGCCAGCCAACTCGCTAAATTCATCATGTTTGCGCTAACAATTTCTCTTGCCCTGCCGATTACATCGATGTAATGTGAGTGCTGCGTCACCCGTCGGGCCACCTTCCTCCGAACGCAGGCGCACCGGAACCGGACTATGCACTGAGATTTCGCAATGAGCTTTCGCAGTGAATTTCGCACTGAGTTCACGCAAGGAAGCTGGACGTTTTCAGCGGACCCATCCAAAGGAGTGACGGGTGAAGCAGTATGAATCCCTTGCCGGGAAACAGTTGTCGCGGAGACAGTTATTGACAGGATCAGCAGCCCTCGGAGGGCTGGCACTCGCCGGTAGCCTGGCCGGTTGCGGTGGACCAGCCCAAGCTTCGGCGGTCCAAAACATCGATTTTTGGCATCTGCTCTCCGGCGGAGACGGCATCAAGATGCAAGGCATGGTCGACAAAGCCAACCAAGCTAACCCTGGCTTCAAGGTCCATCCCACTGTGCTTGCATGGGGGCCGCCGTATTACACGAAGCTGGCTATGGCTTCGGCAGGCGGGCGGCCACCCGAGGTGGCTATCATGCACGCCAGCCGAGTCCCCGGGTACGCGCCGGGTGGGCTGATCGAGCCATGGGACCTAGGCCTTCTTGAAGAACACGGTGTCACAAGCGCAGATTTCGCGCCGCGGATATGGGAGAAGAGCCAGCAAAACGGCAAGGTCTTCTCCCTTGCCCTTGATTCGCATCCGTTCGTGATGTTTTACAACACCGACATCGCCGGAAAAGCAGGGCTTCTTGGCAGTAACGGCCAGCTCCAGGCGGTCAACTCGCCCCAGGAGTTCGTCGCCATGGCCAAGGAGATGCAGAAAGTGACCAAGGCGCACGGCTTGTCCTTTGGATACCTGGCGCTTGGATCCCAAATGTGGCGGTTGTTCTACACCCTCTACAAGCAACATGGAGCGGACATCGAATTGACGCCCGGTCAGCCCATGAAGGTGGACCGGGATCCGGCCATTGAGTCCTTGGAGTTCATGGCATCGCTCCTGGATGACACCATTGCCGCCAGCAGCGGTGACATCAATACCGCCATCGCCGAGTTCGCGCGCGGTGACTCAGGCATGCTGTTCAGCGGAGTCTGGGAAATCCCCACCATGAAGAAGGCCGGCTTGCCCTTTGACGCGGCTACCATTCCCACTCTCTACGGAACTCCGGCTTCCTACGCGGACTCCCATTCGTTTGTGCTGCCACGCCAGCTCACGGTCAATGACGAGAAGCGTCGGGACGTCTACAAGTTCGTCACCGATGTCCTCAAGGGTTCCCTGTCCTGGGCGGAAGCAGGGCACATTCCTGCCTTCCAGCCCGTGGTCAAGACCCCCGAATACCGGGAACTGACCCCGCAAATCCATTACGCCAACGCAGCGGACATCATCGCCTATGATCCCGAGTCCTGGTTCAGTGGCTCCGGCTCGGACTGGCAGACGTACTTCGGGGAGAACATCCAGAACGTGCTGTTGGGGCGGGACAAGGCCTCCGTGGGCTGGGATGCCTTCGAACGCAGGACCAATACCCTTCTTTCCCGTCCCAACCCGGTCTAACCGGTTCGCGTACCGAGCGACAAAGGAGTCCTTCATGAGTTCAACTACCCTGTCCCGCCGGAGATCCGTGAGCAGGACGCAAAGCAACATCAGTGGATGGGGATTCGCCGCCCCCTTCCTGCTCTTCTTCCTGGTTTTTCTGGTCTGGCCCATTCTTTACGGCTTCTACATGAGCCTCACCGGCAAGTCGTTGACCGGAGCCAACAACGGGCTTATCGGCTTTTCGAACTACACCGAAGCGTTCGGCGACGCCGACATGTGGCATTCGCTGGGCAACACGCTCTACTTCACCGTGATCAGCACAGTTCCGCTGGTCCTCGTGGCGCTGGTGATGGCCGCGCTGCTCAACATCGGGCTTCCGGCCCAATGGCTGTGGCGCCTGTCCTACTTTGCGCCGTACCTCTTGGCGTCCACGGTGGTGTCCCTGTTCTTTACATGGATGTACAACCCCCAACTAGGGCTCTTCAACGACATGCTCTCCAAGGTCGGTCTACCCAAAGTTGCGTGGCTCAACGATCCCAACGTGGCCATGTGGGCAATCGTCATCGCCACCCTGTGGTGGACTGTTGGTTTCAATTTCCTGCTCTATCTGGCGGCCATGCAGAACATTCCGGCCCAGCATTATGAAGCGGCTTCCTTGGACGGCGCGGGTGCTTGGCGACAGTTCTTTTCCATCACGTTGCCCCAGTTGGCACCCACTACGGTCATGATCGTGCTCCTCCAGATCCTGGCATCGCTCAAGATCTTTGATCAGGTCTACCAAATGACGGCGGGCGGTCCCGCGGGATCAACCCGGCCCGTAGTGCAGTACATCTTTGAGACCGGCTTCACCGGTTACCGGCTGGGTTACTCCGCAGCCATTTCCTACATCTTCTTCGGACTGATCCTGGTGGTCTCCATCATGCAGTTCGTCATCACCCGCCGCAGGAGTGCGTAATCATGGCCACACCTACACTCACCCGCACGGCCGCCGGCTCCGCGCAGAGCCTTGGCAACCACAAGCTCCGTCCCGTCCGCAAGAAACCCACCATCGGCCGGATAGCCGCCGTCGCCCTGGCCGCAGTGATCGCCGTCCTGTGGCTGATCCCTTTCGCCTGGGCCACCGTCACCGCGTTCAAGAGCGAGACGGATGCGGCGGCTTCAAAGATCAGCTGGGTTCCGCCGTCGGGCTTTACCTTCGACGCGTTCGCCAAAGTCTTCCAGGACGGCAACATTCCCCTCTGGACCTGGAATTCGCTCTATACCTCGGCGGCCATCACGGCGATAACGCTGGTGATCTCGGCGCTGGTTGCCTACGCGCTGTCGAGGATCGACTTCAAAGGTAAGAGGATGCTGATGACGGTCATCATTGCCTCCATCATCGTTCCGCCGCCCGTGCTGATCATCCCGCTCTTCTACCAGATGTTGTCGCTGAACCTGATCGATACATCCTGGGCCATCATCCTGCCGCAGGTCATCCACCCGGCCATGGTGTTCGTGCTGAAGAGGTTCTTCGACCAGATCCCGCGCGAACTCGAGGAAGCTGCAGTCATGGACGGTGCAAGCCGCTTGCGGATCTTCACCCAGATCATCCTGCCGTTGTCCCGGCCCATCCTGGCCGCCGTCGCAATCTTTGTTTTCATCGGCGCGTGGAACAACTTCCTGTGGCCGTTCATCGCGACCAACGACAGCAACCTGCTCACGCTCCCCGTTGGCCTGCAAACCATCAAGAGCGCCTACGGCATCCAGTACGCGCAAAACATGGCGTCCGCGTTATTGGCGGCGCTCCCCCTGATCGTGGTCTTCCTGTTCTTTCAACGCCAGATCATCAAAGGCATTGCGACGACGGGACTCGCCGGAACCTGACCGGCACCACACGCTTACCACCAGTTTCAGAACACAACCAAGGAGATACTGCACATGTCACGCGCACGGATCACCCTCGATCGCGACTTCACGATCGGCGAAGTACCCCGCCGCCTTTTCGGCTCCTTCGTGGAGCACATGGGCCGCTGTGTCTATACCGGCATTTACGAACCCGGACATCCTGAAGCCGATGAGAACGGCTTCCGCCAAGATGTCCTCAAGCTCGTCAAGGAACTGGGGGCCACCGTTATCCGGTACCCCGGCGGTAATTTTGTTTCCGGTTACAACTGGGAAGACGGCATTGGACCGCGCGAGAACAGGCCGCGGCGGCTGGATGGTGCCTGGCACACCGTGGAGACCAACGCCTTCGGTTTGCACGAGTTCGTGGACTGGTCCAAACAGGCCGGCACCGAAATCATGGAGGCCATCAACCTGGGCACCAGGGGAGTGGAAGCCGCCCGTGAAATCGTGGAGTATGCCAACCATCCCGGCGGGAGCTATTGGTCAGACCTTCGCGCAAAGAACGGCCACAAGGACCCCTTTGGCATCAAGCTGTGGTGCTTGGGCAATGAAATGGACGGGCCATGGCAGATCGGCCACAAGACCGCTGAGGAATACGGCCGCCTCGCCCAGGAAGCCGCCAAGGCCATGCGGTTCGTGGACCCGGACATCGAGCTGGTGGCTTGCGGCAGCTCCAATTCACGGATGCCCACCTTTGGCGCTTGGGAGCAGACCGTGCTCACGCAAGCATATGAAGAGGTCGATTACGTTTCCCTCCACGCGTACTACTTCGAGGAAGAAGGCGACGTCGGCAGTTTCCTCGCGTCCGCCGTCGACACCGATTACTTCATCGAGTCCGTCGTCGCCACGGCGGACGCGGTGCGCGCGAAGGGAAAGCACAAGAAGCACATCAACCTGTCCTTCGATGAGTGGAACGTCTGGTACCAGCGCGGTTTGGACACCGAGGACCAGCCGCACAACGTGATCAAGGCCGGATGGCGCGAGCACCCCCGGATCATCGAGGACAAGTACAACGTCACGGACGCCGTCGTGGTGGGAACGTTGCTCAACTCGCTGCTCCGGCATGGGAACCGCGTCAAGATCGCCAACCAGGCGCAGCTGGTCAACGTGATCGCGCCCATCCTGTCCGAGGAAAACGGGCCGGCGTGGAAGCAGACCATTTTCCACCCCTTCGCACGGATGGCAGAGCTCGCCAAAGGCCAGATCCTGCGGCTCTCCGTGGACTCGGACAAGTACACCAATGCCCGCTTCGGTGACACGGACCTAGTGGACGTCAGCGCGACGTGGAACGAGGAAACGGGGCGGGTGGCTTTGTTCTTCGCCAACCGCGGGTTGGAAGAAGCCGCCGACGTCGAGGTGGCGCTTCGCGGTTTTGACGCCCAGCAGGTGGTACGCGCCGAGGTCCTCGAGATTCCCGACGGCGGCGACCGCTTCACGACCAACGCCCAGGACCAGCCGGGCCGGGTGGGCTTGACGCCGCTGGAAGGCGTGAAGGCGCACGGTTCAGAGCTGCGCCTGACGCTGCCCGCCCTGTCCTGGGCCGTCGTCGAGCTTAATGTGGTGAAAGGCTAGCCCCGCACCCAACTGGGGGACAGCAAACGTCGCAATGAAGGCTTGCTGTCCCCTGGTCGGTTTAAAGCACGACGGCGGGGCTACTTAGATGCTGCAGCCGTCGGGGCCGCAAGCCTCGCCGTCCGAAGCGCCGACAGGGATCAAAGGATTGGCTTCCTGCCACGCCTGGTTCAATGCTTGGGCGAAGAGTTCAGCGGGCTGGGCGCCGGAAATGCCGAACTTGCGGTCGATCACGAAGAACGGGACGCCCGTGACGCCGATGGCCCGGGCCTCATTGATGTCCTCGTTGACGGCGTCGGTGAACTTGTCCGTGGTGAACAGTTCCGCAACCTCGTCGGCGGGCAGTTCCAATACCGCACCAAGCGCAGTGAGGTACTCCTCGCTGCCGATGTCCTTGCCGTGCTCGAAGTGGTCACTGAGCAGGCGTTCCTTGGCAGCGTCCTGGCGGCCATGGGAGGCAGCGAGATGGATGAGGCGGTGGGCCGTGAAGCTGTTGGCAACCACAACAGTGTCAAAACGGTAGTCCAAGCCCTCACCCTTGGCGGTCTCCGTGACGTGGCCAAACATCTGCTTGACTTGCTCAGGGGCCATGCCTTTGCGCTTGCTCAGATAGTCCAGCTCGGTGCCGTCGTAATGCTCCGGGACTGATGGGTCCAGTTGATAGCTCCTCCACTGGACTTCCACGGAATCGCGGTGCGGGAACCGGGCCAATGCGGTCTCAAAGCGACGCTTGCCGATGTAGCACCACGGGCACGCGACGTCTGACCAGATCTCAATCTTCATGGCATCTACAACCCGTCCAGCCGGTACAGCATTCCCAGGGTGGGTGTTATTTTCCTCACCGGCACGGCAAAGTGGAAGGGCGCAACCCCGTTGGAATCAGACCAGGATCAGACTTGGACCAGACCAGGACCAGATTTGGACCAGACCATGGGCCAGCCCCACTGCGAAGGAGACCCACCCGCCATGACAGCTTGGAACGAAGACCCGGTGGCCCAGGCTTCCGTGCCCGGTGCCGTAACCGTCGTCGAGGGTACTTCCTTCTGTATCTCGGGGCCTTCCGGTGACATCCACGGAGGCGGTGCGCAAGGTGCCTACTATCAGGACACGCGGGTCGTGTCGCGCTGGGTCCTGACCGTGAACGGCGCGCCCCGTGAACCATTAACCGGGCGAAACCAGGCTGCCTACCACGCAGAGTTTATCGGGCGGGGCCGGTCAGCCGATGGGAAATTCGATACCCCCTTGGTGGTTCAGCATGAACGGCATGTGGGGCCAGGACTTCGAGACGACATCGTCATCCGGAACTACTCGGCACAGCCTGCCACCTGCCGCATCGACTTAGCGCTCGACGCCGATCTGGAGGACCTCTTCGATATCAAGGGCGGGAACACGGGCAAAGCCGAACCGCCGAAACGCAGCATCGGCCATGAGGTACTGAGTTTCACCTCTGAAGATTCCGACGGGCAACGGCGCGGAGTGACCTTCCAGGCGGCGGGCAGCACGCCAACCGATGAGGGACTCACGTTCCACGTCAGCATCCCGGCCCGCGGTACCTGGACCACCAGCGTCATCGCTACGCCCCTTACCAACGGCGAAAGCCCGGACGAGCCGTTTTCCGCAACAGCACCGCCGGATGGCAGCGTGGGAGTCCGCCGACACCGCGCCTGGGAAGAGCACGTGCCGCGGATATCCGTGACGGACACCAATGTTCAACAGACTTTGGTCCACAGCCAACAGGATCTCGGCTCGCTCCGTATCTTCGACCCCCACCATCCCGGCCGCGTGGCCGTCGCAGCCGGGGCGCCCTGGTTCATGGCGCTGTTTGGACGCGATTCCCTCTTGGCGTCCTACATGTCCCTCATGGTGGACCCCGGGCTGGCGGCGGGAACACTCCAAACCCTGGCCGGACTCCAAGGCAGCAAGGTCGATACTGACTGCGAAGAAGAACCCGGCCGAATTCCCCATGAGGTCCGCCTTGGCACCACCGCTGGGCAGTCGCTCGGCGGGACCGCATACTACGGAACAGCCGATGCCACCCCGCTCTTCGTGGTCCTGGTAGGCGAGCTGAGCCGGTGGGGAGCGGATCCGGAGGTCGTTAATTCGTTGCTGCCCCATGCGGACCGCGCCATTGAGTGGATGGAGAAGTACGGGGATCGCGACGGCGACGGGTTCATCGAGTACCAACGGCCAAACGAACACGGCCTGGTCAACCAAGGGTGGAAAGACTCCCCGGACGGGATCAACTTCGCTGACGGCCGGATGGCTGAGGCCCCCATTGCCCTGGCGGAAGTACAGGCCTACGCCTACGCGGCTTACGTGGCACGCTCATTGCTCGCGAGGGAAGCGGGGGACGCCGCCGTCGAGCGCCGCTGTGCCGAGCGGGCAGCGGCACTGAAGCAAGCCTTCAACGAAAAGTTCTGGCTGTCGGAAAAGGGCTATTTCGCGCTCGCACTGGACAAGAACAAGCAGCCCGTGGATTCCTGTACTTCCAACATGGGGCACTGCCTGTGGGCCGGGATCGTCGATGAGGACAAGGCTTCCCTGGTTGCCGAGCGGCTGATGTCCGCCGAAATGTTCACCGGCTGGGGGATCCGCACCCTCGCCTCGGACATGGGCGCTTATAACCCCGTCAGCTACCACAATGGCTCGGTATGGCCGCACGATACTGCGCTCGTGGCCACCGGCCTGATGCGCTACGGCTTCGTGAAGGAGGCTGGTCAGCTGGCGCTCGGATTGTTCGACGCCGCCAAGCACTTCGGCGGTCAGCTTCCGGAGCTGTTTTGCGGCTTTGGCCGTGACGACTTCTCGGAGCCCGTTCCGTACCCGACGGCGTGTTCCCCACAGGCATGGGCAGCGGCCACGCCGATCCAGCTGGCCCGGGTCCTGCTTCGACTGGACCCGGATTTCACCCGAAACGTCCTCCACCTGGCTCCGATCCTGCCCGAGGAAGTTGGCGAGTTCCAGGCTGATAACGTGCTGCTCGGATCGTCCCGAATCAGCGTCCGGGCGTCGGGTGTGAACGGCAGCGTGGCAGGGCTTCCGAATGGCCTGGATCTGCGCACGGAACCTTGGCTAGAGCTCGTGCTCCATGACGAAGTCGTGCTCCACGGTATTTCCGAGCCTGAATGACTTGGTCCCTACCTTCCGGAAGCCGCTCTTCTCGTAAAACCGGATGGCCTTGGCGTTCTCGCTGTTCACTCCGAGCCACACCACGGAGGCGCCCTTGTCTGCAGCATTAGCCAAGGACGCCCGCATGAGCCGTGCCGCAGCCCCTTTACCGTGATGGTCGGGGTGGACGTAGCATTTGCTCAGTTCCGTAGCGGGGTGTGCCGTGAGGACCGACGCGACGTCGTGGTCGCTGGTCCGTTTGGCTACGAGCATGGTGTAACCCCGGAAGTCTCCGGCGTCGTCGAGTACCAGGACGGTGATGTTCGCGTCGGCGAGGTACTCCTTGAAGTTGCCTTCGCTGAGGTTCCCCTCGACGTGGGCCTCGATGTCCTCCGGCGACGCACCGGGCGGGCACGCCAGCGGAAAGGTGATGGCTGCCAACTCAGCCAGCTTCCCGGCGTCGTGCGCCGTTGCGGTGCGGACGGTTTCAGCCATGTGGTTCCCCCTTGGAGTGTTTCTGCGGGCAATGCGCCTCACCGCATCCTAAGGGAAGTGGCTGTGCGCTGACCCCTATGTTGCTGTGAGGTCTAGCATGCTTGTAGGCAGCAACGCTTATCACGCACGGGTTAGGAATCTTGGGTGGCCGTAGTAGTTGGGTGGATCAGCTTCCCGGTTGGGTTGCTCCTGTTGATTTGGACGTGGACAAGCGTGATCGGCGCTTTGATCGTGCCCCGTCAGCACAAACACAAACTCTCGGCCGCAGCGGCCGTTATCGCCGAGGCAATTTTTTCTGTTGCCCGCAGGCCCATCAAAACGTACAGGAAGCTGGACAGGCTTCTGGCATGGCAAGCGCCGATGCAGTTGTTCATCAGGCTGGGCATGTGGATGATGTTGTTGTATCTTTCCTTCGCGCTGATGCTACTGCCGTTTGTCCAGACCGATCCGTACCGGGCCTTCAGCGAGGCCGGTTCGGCATTGTTTACCCTCGGCTACGCAGCGCCGGACCAACTGGGCAACACAGCATTGGTGTACTCCGGGGCTTTTACCGGTTTGGTGGTCATCGCACTCCAGGTCGGCTACCTCCCCACCCTTTACTCGGCATTCAACCGCCGTGAATCTGAAGTCTCCCTTTTGCTATCACGCGCTGGTTCTCCGGCATGGGGGCCGGAGTTGCTGATCCGGACCAGGTTCGGGCTTTCAACCGTGGACAGCACAGCGGAACTGGGCACGCTCTACGGGACGTGGGAGCGATGGGCCGCGGATGTCGCTGAGTCCCACACCACGTACCTGACCCTTTGCATGCTCCGTTCGCCGCTGCCCGAGTCGAACTGGTTGACCGCCTTGCTCAGTGTCATGGACAGCGCTGCCCTCCAACTCTCCTTGAGCCCGGGTACCGCACCAACACTGCGGGCACGATTGATGCTGCGCATGGGCTTTTCGTGCCTGAACCAGATCGCCGGAGCCCTGTCCATCCCTGTAGTGGAGGACGTGAACCCGGACGACGATACCGAGCTGACGTTCGAGGAGTTCAGCGACGCGGTTCAGATGCTCCGCGACGTCGGCTACCCAGTGGAACACAGTACGGAACGGGCCTGGCCACATTTTCGTGGGTGGCGGTTGAACTATGAATCCGTCGCCTACCGGCTCGCCTATGCCATCGACGCTCCGCCGGCCCTCTGGAGCGGGCCCCGAAGGCTGGCGACCGCCCAGATACCGCCGAAGCGCCCCGCCAACCGGATAGCCAGCGATGCCCGGCCGGAGGATCCTCAGCGGGACCTTCGCGGCCCCATCACCTGACCTTCACCATCGTCGGGCTGCTCGCCTGCGTCACTTGGTCAGATCCATTCCTTGCGCTTGAAGGTCATGTAGAGCGCGGCCGAAGCAAGAACAATGAGGGTCAGTGACAGCCCCAGGCCAAGGGGGGACTGGAAGCCAAGGAACGGGACGTTTTGCCCGAAGAAACCGGTGACGGCGGTGGGGACGGCGATGATTGCGGCCCAGCTGGTGACCTTTTTCATGACAAGGTTCATCTTGTTGCCCTGAATGCTGATGTGGGTTTCAAGGATTGTTGTCACCAGGTCCCGCAGGGACTCTGTCCACTCCGAGACCCTGAGGACGTGGTCGTAGACGTCTTGGAAGAAGGGCTGCATCTCGGGCTCAAGGACGTCCAAGTCCCGCCGGAGGATGGTGTTCAGTACTTCACGCATTGGCAGGACTGCGCGCCGGAGCTGCACCAAGGACTTGCGAAGTTCGAAAGAGCGGCGCTGCAGGTCATGATCGGCCGCGTGGTCGTCAAAGAGGACTTCCTCCAGCGAATCAATCCGGGAATCCAACTCCTGCACTGTTTCGAAATGACCGTCAACAATGAGGTCCAGAAGGCCCCACAGCAGGAATGCGGTTCCATGCAAGGCCAGATCGGGTTCGGCGTCCCAGTGTGCCGTGAGCACTCCGGGGTCCATGTCCGGACCATGCACCGTCACCAGGGCACGCTTGCTGATGAACGCCTTGATCTCCGAGACCTTGAGTTTGCTGGATTGAGTATCCAGTTCAGCGTGATACGTAGCGAGGAAAAGGTGTCCCGGGTAGCGGTCGAGCTTGGAACGCTGGTGCTCGTGGACGGCGTCTTCCACCGCGAGGCGGTGCAGTCCGAGCGCCTTTTCAATGGCTTCCAGATCCTCGGCCGACGGCGAGGTGTAGTCAACCCAGACGGTGGCTCCCTCTTCCTGGATCAGGTCGTCCAGTTCCTCGATCCGGAGATCTTCGCGCTCAATACGTCCATCGCGGTACAGCCTCGTGCGCATCATGGTCCTCATGGTAGGCCACCAACCATGGGCTTGTGTCCGCGAGGGCGCGAGTGTCAGCCTTGGTGTAACTGCGTGACGAAGTGTTCCAAGCGCCTGTCCGGTACCAGCCAGATCAACGCCACCACAGTGTAGACCGCGACTCCGAGCAGTGGGTGCAGGAAAGTGAGCGCGATGCCGGACAAATAGATGAACGGGGACGCTTTGCCTTTCCAGTCCTTACCGACTGCTTGGGCCAGTGCGCCGTCCCGGCCCTGCTGCCGGATGAGCGACTGCTGCAGGACGTAGAACGCAATGGCCGCGCAGAGAAGGTTGAGCCCGTACACCAGAACCGGTACCTGTAAGAAGCCGGACTCGTCCATCCACCGGGTGGTGAACGGGAACAGGGATATCCAGAACAACAAGTGCAGGTTGGCCCACAAAATCCTGCCGTTGACGCGGTCAGCCAGTTGGATCAGGTGGTGATGGTTGTTCCAGTAGATTCCGACGTAACCGAAGCTCAGCAGGTAGCTGAGGAACGTGGGGAGGACCCCCAAGAGGCCGTGCCAGGTCGGTTCATCCGGCACCCGGAGTTCCAGGACCATGATGGTGATGACGATGGCCAAGACACCATCACTGAAGGCTTCAAGGCGGTTCTTGTTCACGCAACAACTTCCGTGTCGGCCGCGTAAGCCAGGCCGATTTGACGGCGGATTTCGTCCATCGCGGCCATGATCCCGACCGTTTCTTCCGGGGGCAGCATGGAACCGGCCGTTTCTCCGGCCCGGACCAGCCGTTCCAACTCCGCGGCCTGGTACTGCATGCCCCGGCCGGTGACCGGCTGGTCGTAGCGTTCCAGCACCTCCCCGTCCCCGGAGAAAACCGTAAAGGGAACGGGCATGTACCACGTGTGCTCGATGTCGATATAGCCTTCGGTGCCCACCACCATGGCGCGGTTGGCGCTGGCTGCGTCGAGATCGCAATCCACGATCGCTTGGGCACCGTTGGCGTAGTTGAAGACCGCCGCAGTTTGACGGTCGACGCCGGTGGCCGTCATGGAGGCACTGGCATCGATGGTTTCCGGGGCGCCGAGGATGTCGAAGGCAAAGGAAATCGGATAGACGCCCAGGTCCAGCAGCGCACCTCCGCCCAAGGCAGGATTGTTCAACCTGTGCAGTGGGTCCTTGGGCAGGCGCTGGTTGTGGCTGGCGACCACTTTCCGGATCTCCCCGATGGTGCCTTCGCGGATGATTTCGCGGATGCGGATCATGTGGGGGAGGAACCGCGTCCACATTGCTTCCAGGGCCACCAGGCCCTTGGACTCAGCGAGGTCAGTGATCTCGCGGGCCTCCCGGGCATTCATGGTGAAGGACTTTTCCACCAAGACATGCTTTCCGGCGTTGAGGGCCAAAAGCGCGTTGTCGCGATGGAAGGGGTGCGGAGTGGCCACGTAGATGACATCCACTTCGGGGTCCGCCGCCAGGTCCTCGTAGCTCTGGTGCGCGGTGGCAATACGGAACCTGTCGGCGAACGCCCTGCTGGATTCCACAGAGCGCGAGCCCACAGCCTGCACGGTGAAACCGTTCTCCACGAGATCCCGCGTTTGTGCCCCTGCAATGAAACCGGTGCCAAGGATTCCCCAACGGATGGGAGTCTCGGATGGAATTCTCACGTGTTATTCCTCTGTTGGGCCGGCAGCTTCATTCAGCCAGCGGGTATGCCACGAACGCGAAGCGCTCCGAATCCGGCGACCAGCTGTTGACGTTGAGGGTACCTTGGCCGCCGAAAAGTGGCCATTCGTGCAGCGGAGTCTTCCAGTCACCTGTTGAAACAAGTACGACGTCGACACGCAAGTCCGCGGGATGGCCCTTGGTTCCGCTGGGGAACCGGATGTAAGAAGCGTAGTGCCCATCAGGGGAGAGGTGCGGGAACCAGTCCACAGTGGTGCTTTCAAGGAGACGTTCGAAGCCCGTTCCATCGGTCCGGAGCCGGGCCAACTGGGCATGGCCGGCCGCCGTCGAGAAGGACTCGGTGTTCAAGTAGAGCCATTGTCCGTCTGGTGAGTATTCGGGACCGTCGCAGTGGCCGGTGCCGACGTCTACCATGGTGGCGGGGCCGCCGTCGGAGTTCATGGTCATGAGCCGCCCGGGCTTCGTGAAGTCTCCCGCCTCGATCCCCACATAGGCAAGCGCCTTGCCGTCGGGACTGACACCGTGGAGGAAGTGGAAGGAGCCGTCGTCGCCTGTGATGCGCGTGGCGGCCCCTCCCTGCAGGGAAGCCCTGTAGATGTGACCATCGTTGGCGGAGAGGAAGATGCGTTCGCCGGCCGGTGCCAGGACGTGGTCGTTGTTGAGGTCCTGGACGCCCGTCAGCGGAACTTCTGCGGGTTCACCACCTGAAACGTCCAGCGTCCACAACTTCCCGCCCCCGTTGAGGACAAGTGCTGCACCGTCGAGGGTCCAGTTCGGGGCTTCGAGGAGAAGCTCGTCGGTGCTGTACACGAGATGGGACTCTCCGGTCACCGACGCGATCCACACCTCGCAGCGCTGACTTGCTTGAAGGGTGCGGATCACGTTGGTGTTAGTCCTTGGTGTTGAAGGCGGCGTCGAAGCTGGTTTGTGAGGCGGGGAAGTCGAATTTTTTGAGGGCGGCGAGGGCTTCGGGTGCTCCGTGGAGGCGGTCCATGCCGGCGTCTTCCCATTCGATGCTGATCGGCCCGTTGTAGCCGATCGCGGTGAGGGCGCGGAAGGAGGATTCCCAGGGGACGTCGCCGCGTCCGGCGGAGACGAAGTCCCAGCCGCGGCGGGGGTCGCCCCAGGGCAGGTGGGAGCCCAGGACGGTGTTGCGGCCGGTGGGGCGGAGCTTGGTGTCTTTGCAGTCCACGTGGTAAATCCGGTCTTTGAAGTCCCAGATGAAGGAGACGGGGTCGATGCCTTGCCACATCATGTGGGAGGGGTCCCAGTTCAGGCCGAACGCTTCCCGGTGGCCGATCGCTTCGAGGGTCCGGACGGTGGTCCAGTAGTCGTAGGCGATCTCGCTGGGGTGGACTTCGTGGGCAAAGCGGACCCCGTTTTCGTCGAAGACGTCCAGGATGGGGTTCCAGCGGTCGGCGAAGTCCTGGTAGCCGGCGTCGATGACTTTTTCGGGGACGGGCGGGAACATGGCGACGTACTGCCAGATCGCGGAACCGGTGAACCCGACCACGGTATCCACGCCCAGGGCGCGGGCGAGGCGGGCGGTGTGTTTCATTTCTTCGGCGGCGCGTTGGCGGACGCCTTCGGGTTCCCCGTCGCCCCACACGCGGGATCCGACGATCGCTTCGTGGCGGAAGTCGATCGGGTCATCGCAGACGGCTTGGCCTTTGAGGTGGTTGGAGATGGCCCAGACCTTCAGGTTGTACTTTTCCAGGATCGCGAGTTTGGATTCGACGTAGCCGGGTTCGTCCCAGCGCCAGGCGTCCAGGTGATCTCCGGAGACGGCGATCTCCAGGCCGTCATAACCCCAGCCCGAGGCCAGGCGCGCGACTTCCTCGAAAGGCAGATCGGCCCACTGACCGGTAAACAAGGTATACGGGCGGGACATGTCAGACTCCTTCGGCGGTGCTGCTGCTGGACAGTTGGATCAGCGAGCTTTTAGCCGCGGCGGATTCTTCGATGGCGGCCAGGATGTGTTGGACGTTCAGGCCTTCTTCGAACGACGGCGACGGCGTTTCCCCGGAAGCGATGGCGGTCAGGAAGTCCCGGATTTGGTGGGTGAACGTGTGTTCCCAGCCGATGATGTGGCCTTGGGGCCACCAGGCTTGGAGGTAGGGGTGGTCGGGTTCGTTGACGAGGATCCGGCGGAAACCCTGTTCCCGGACAGGGAGGGTGGCGTCCAGGAACCCGAGTTCGTTCAGGTTCTCGAGGTCAAAGAGGATGGTGCCTTTCTCGCCGTAGATTTCCAGGGCGAGGGAGTTTTTCCGGCCCGTGGCCACCCGGGAGACTTCCACCGAGGCGATCGCTCCGGAGGCCAGGGTCAGCGTGGCCCAGGCGGCGTCGTCGACCGTGACATCTTCCAACCCGCCGGCAGGGCTGTCCGGGCCGGGGCGCCGGTCCACGAAAGTGTGGAGCCGGCCGGTGACCTCCGTGACGGCGTCCCCGAGGAGGAAAAGCACTTGGTCGATGGCGTGGGAGGCGATGTCCCCGAGAGCTCCCGAGCCGGCGGTTTCTTTGCGCAGCCGCCAGGTCATGGGGGCTTCGGTGTCGGTGAGCCAGTCCTGCAGGTACGCTGCCCGGACGTGCCGGACGGTGCCGAGGCGGCCTTCAGCGATCAGTTCGCGTGCCAGCGCCAGGGCCGGGACGCGGCGGTAATTGAAGCCGATCATGGACTGCACGCCTTTGGTCCGGGCTTTGGCCGCGGCCGCGGTCATGAGTTCGGCTTCGGCCAGGGTATTGGCCAAGGGTTTTTCCACCAGCACGTGCTTGCCGGCTGCCAGTGCCGCGACGGCGATCTCGGCATGCATCCAGCCCGGGGCGCAGATATCGATGATATGGATATCGTCCCGTTCGATGACCGAGCGCCAGTCCGTGGCGGACTCGGCCCAACCATACCTGGCCGCGGCTTCCGCCACGGCCGTGGCGTCCCGGCCCACGAGCACTTTCTGCTCGAAGGCCGGGACATCAAAGAAGCTGGCCACGTTCCGCCACGCATTCGAATGAGCCTTCCCCATAAAGGCGTATCCAATGGCAGCCACACCCAACGGGCCGGAAACCTGGCTGTTAGCGGGGCGGGACGCCGGAGGTTCGGACGGGGCGGCTTCGTGATCCAGCATCAGGTGCGTCCTAGAGGGTAGCGGCGGTCGGGTCCCAGTCAGCGGGCAGCGGAGGAGCTGCGACCGCAGTACTGGCCAAATCGATGAAGGTTCCGGTCTCGATGGATTCGGCGATCGAAACCATGGCATCGAGTACGTGGTAGGCCAGCTGTCCCTGGGCCCGGTGCGGAACACCGGCTCGGATAGCGCGGGCCATTTCCAAGACGCCGGTACCACGGGAGGACGTCGATCCGACGGCGGAAATGACCTCCGGCTCCGACGCGCCACGGCGGGTCAGCAGGATATCGCCGTCGAACATGTTCGGATCCGGGAAGGCGATGGTGGCTTCGGTCCCGTTCACCTCGACAAAACCAGTCCGCTGCAGGTTCGAGTCAAAGCTGAAGATGCTCTGGGAGGACTCGCCTCCCTCAAACTGGGCAATCGCGCTCACGTGGCTGGGCACCGTGACGTCGAATTCCTCGCCGGCCTTGGGCCCGGAACCAATAACCCGCTTCTGCCGGGAGACGGACCCGAGGGCCGCCACCTTGGCGATGGGACCAAAAGTCTGGATGAGCGTGGTCAGGTAGTAAGGGCCGATGTCGAACAATGGTCCGGCGCCCTCTTGGAACAAGAACGCAGGATTCGGGTGCCAGGATTCCGGCCCGGGGGACTGCATCAGCGTCAACGCGGTCAGCGGGACGCCGATCCCGCCTTCGGCGATGATGCGCTGTGCGGTCTGCAGGCCAGCGCCCAGGAACGTGTCAGGCGCACAACCGAGGCGGACGCCTGCCGCATCAGCGGCTTTGAGCAGCGCGAGGCCGCTTTCACGGTCCAGCGAGAACGGCTTTTCGCTCCAAACGTGCTTCCCGGCATTGGCGGCAGCGGTAGCAACCTCCACGTGGGCTGCCGGGGTGGTCAAGTTGACCACGATTTCGACGTCGGGATGCGTCAGGGCTGCCTCGACGCCGCCGGAGGCAGCGATGCCGAACTCGGCGGCGCGGGCTGCGGCAGCGTCCTCGAACATGTCTGCCACGACGTGGACTTTCACGTCAGGGAAGCTGGTGAGGTTGGTGAGGTATTCCTTGCTGATCACGCCGGCGCCGATGATGCCGATGCCGACGGGACCCGTGCGCGGGGTAGTTGTCTTTTCCATTACTTGCCTGCCTTCAGGTACGCCAATGAATCGCTGACGGCGTCGAAAATGTCTCCGTTAAAATCATCCAGCTCCACGACGCCGGCCTCGAGGTTCTTTGCGGCCTCGATAACGTCCCAGATGGGCATCTGGCCGGAGCCCACGGCAACCTGGTCTTTGTCCACCTTGGTGAGCGGTCCGTCCTTGATGTGGATAAAGCGGACCCTGTCCCCGAGCCGTTCCAGCAAGGCAACAGGCTCTTCTCCGCCGACGGCGGCCCAGTAGGTGTCAACTTCGAGCACCACCCGGGGATCTAGGTTCTCAGCCAGAACCTCGAGTGCGGACCGGCCGTTGATCCGGTTTTCGAGCTCGAACTCGTGGTTGTGGTAGCCGACAGCGATGCCGTATTCGGCACCCTTGGCCGCAGCTGCATTCAGTGCCTTGGCCGTTTCTTTGATATCCGCCTCTGTGGTCCACTGGGCGGCGTCGACGTGCGGATCGATGACCGTTCCGATGCCGAGCTTCTGCGCGGCCTGGAAGATTTCCTCCTGGTTGGCGCGGAGCAGTGGCGCATGTCCCGACGGTGCAGTGAGCCCGTTCATGCTCAAGGCGGTGGCCAATGCGTCGGCGTTGGCCACGAAGTTGTAGGGTTCCACCGCGGTGAAGCCCAGCTCGGCCACCCGCTTAACGGTGCCTTCCAGATCTTCTTCCAAGGGGCCGCGGACGGTGTAAAGCTGTAGGGAGTAAGTCACAGGTTCTCCTGGCATAGATGCTTTCGGCCCAAGGCCGATCCCGGCAGTTGCTGGCTCTTGCGCAGCGATTCCTTATTGCGGACCGCCGCATCAGTAAAGCTAGAACAGCTTTTGCCGACAGTCAAGCAAAAGTTATGGCTACTTTGGCGCAACGGTGATTGTGACAGGAATAAGCCCCCGTGCTTTTATTGATCCATGTCCAATCCGCCGGTCACTGAGCTGCAGTCCGCCCGTATTCCCGCGTCTGCCGCTTCTGTCGCGTCGGCGCCCGGACAGTCCCGGACGGGAGAACTTTTCCAACTACTGCGTGACGGCCGTGCACGCACGCGCGCTGAGCTCGCGGAAATGACCGGACTGGCAAGGTCGACTGTCGCAGCCCGTGTTGACGCCTTAACGTCGCTGGGCCTCATAGCGCCGGCCGGTGAGGCGTTCTCCTCAGGCGGCCGACCGCCGTCGCGTTTTGCTTTCCAGCCCTCCGCACGTGTGGTGATCGCCGTCGACGTCGGAGCCACGCACATCCTGGTTGCCGCGACCGATCTCAGCGGCCGTGTCCTGGCTGAGTCACGGGTGGAAATGGAGGTGTCGGCCGGACCGGAAGCGGTGCTTGACCTCGTCGTCGGGCTCTGCCGCACGCTGCTGGCCCAGACGGGACGGGACGCGCGCGAGCTGGCCGGGATTGGAATCGGTTTGCCGGGCCCGGTGGAACATTCCAGCGGGAAGCCTGCCAACCCTCCGATCATGCCTGGCTGGGACGGCTTCGACGTGCCCCACTACATCCAGCGCAGTTTCGATACCCACGTTGTGGTGGATAACGACGTAAACATCATGGCATTGGGGGAGCGGGCTTTCTTTTGGCCTGACGTGGACAGCCTCCTCTTCATCAAAGTTGCCACGGGCATTGGCGCGGGCATCATCGGCGGCGGCCTGCTGCAACGAGGTGCTGACGGTACCGCGGGCGACATCGGCCATGTGCGGGTGCCCCGCGGGGACGGTGTCCTCTGCCGATGCGGCAACTACGGTTGCCTGGAAGCGCTGGCCTCCGGACCTGCCGTGGCCGTCGCGCTCACCGCTGACGGAGTGCCGGCGGCAACCGGTGAGGACGTCCTCGAGCTTGCCCGTCGAGGCAACCTCAAAGCCATCCAAGCTGTGCGCCAAGCGGGCCGCGACGTGGGAGACGTACTCGCAACCTGCGTCAGCTTGCTCAACCCCTCGGTGATTGTTATCGGCGGCGGCTTGGCTGCCGGCGGAGAGTACCTCCTGGCTGGCGTGCGCGAGGTGGTCTACCAGCGTTCCTTGCCGCTCGCCACTGCCCGGCTTCGGATCGTCCAGTCGATGGCGGCGGACGAGGCCGGCGTGCTCGGCGCCAGCCGGATGGTTGTCGACGACGTCCTGTCGCCAGCGAGCATCGAAGCCCTCCTGGAAAAGGCCTAGCCTCTCGGGCGTTGCCCTTGTCCGGCGTCCGCCTTAGCACTTGCGTGCCCATTTCCCGTCGCGCTCTCACTGCACCAAAAATTCTTTGCCATCTGATTCAAAACTTTTGATTGACTAACGACATAAGTTCAATTAGCTTTGTGGAAAGTCCGGAGGCCGGACTCTCGATGCGCATCTGCGAATCTCAGACAAGGAAGTCATGAAGTGAAATTTCGTACCCTTGCTGCTACTGCTGCCATTGCGGCGCTAGCACTTACGACAGCCGCCTGTGGCGGTAACAACAACTCTTCTTCCCCTTCTTCCGCGGGATCCTCCGACTCTTCAGGATCGGGCGGAACGCTCACATACTGGGCCAGTAACCAGGGCACCAGCTTGGACAATGACAAGCAGGTCCTGACTCCCCAACTGGAGAAGTTCACCCAGCAGACCGGTATCAAGGTCAACCTGGAAGTCATCGGCTGGAATGACCTCCAGACCCGCATCCAGACGGCCGTCACCTCAGGCCAGGCGCCCGACGTCGTAAACATCGGTAACACGTGGGCGGCTTCGCTGCAGTCCACCGGGGCCTTCATGCCCTTCGATGATGCGGCGTTCAAAGCCATTGGTGGCAAGGACAAGTTCGTCAAGACCGCCATGGATACGGGCGGAGTGGCCGGCCAGGATCCGACCTCGGTTCCCGTTTACGGTCTGGCCTACGGCCTCTACTACAACAAGGCGATGTTCTCCGCTGCTGGTTTGACCCCGCCGAACAACTGGGAAGACCTCGTTACGGATGCCCAGAAGCTGACCACCGGCGGCAAGTACGGCTTTGCGCTGGCCGCGGGCAGCTACACGGAAAATGCACACTTCGCCTTCATCAACGCGGCCCAGAACGGTGCCGACCTCTTCGACAAGGACGGCAAGCCGACCTTCTCCTCCGATGGAGTAGTCAACGGGATCCAGCGCTTCCTGGACCTGATGCAGAAGGACAAGGTCGTCAACGTCGCCAACGCGCAGTATGACAACGGGACCAAGGCAGTCAACGACTTTGCCACCGGCAAGGTAGCCATGATCCTGAACCAGAACAATGCCGATAACTCCATCGTCGCCAACGGCATGACCAGCGACAAGTACGGCGTCGTTCCGTTCCCGGCACCTTCGGATGCCAAGTCCCAGGTTGCCAGCCACGTTGCAGGCATCAACTTGTCCATCTTCAAGAACACCAAGAACAAGGACGCTGCACTGAAGTTCGTCAACTTCATGACCAGCGCCGAGACTCAGACGGCACTCGACAAGCCGTTCTCGGCCCTGCCCGTACTCAATGGAGCCACGCCCAACTTCACGGACAACGCCGCTGAAGCGAAGACGTTCGCGGACATTTACTCCACCAAGTCCAAGCCGCTTCCGTTGGTACCGGCAGAGGACCAGTTCGAGAGCACCGTTGGCAAGGCGATGAACCAGATGTTCGCCAAAATTGCCTCCGGTGGAACCGTCAGCACCGATGACATCCGCACCGCCATGAAGACGGCGGAGCAGCAGGTCGCAGCCGCCGGCTAGCGCCAACTCGGGTGGTGCCGGAAACCCCGGCACCACCTGCCCGGCCCGCCCGCCCTACAGAAAGGTCAGTTCCGTGGCTGCTGCAACGGCACCCCCTAGCACTACCGAGGCCCCTCCGAAGTCCGAGCTTAAACAGCGCCGCCCACGCCCATCGGGCTGGTGGTTGCCCTACGCCCTGCTGGCGCCTGCCATCGTTTTCGAAGTGGTCATCCACATCATTCCCATGGTCACGGGAATCTGGATGAGCTTCCTCAAATTGACCAAGGCTTTCATTTCGAATTGGGGCAACGCGCCCGTCATCGGCACCAAGAACTATGAAGTTGCCCTGGACTTCAATGGAGCGGTCGGATCGGCTTTGCTTCAGTCCTTCCTGGTTACGTGCGCCTTCACTCTCTTGGTGGTCGGGATCTCATGGGCGCTGGGCATGGCGGCTGCCGTGGCCCTCCAAGGGAAATTCCGCGGCCAAGGCTTCTTCCGGACACTCTTCCTGGTTCCCTATGCGTTGCCGATGTACGCCGGCATCATCGCCTGGAAGTTCATGCTGCAGAAGGACACCGGCGCGGTCAATCACTTCCTTTATGACAACCTCCACTTGGGCGGGGACAAGCCGTTCTGGCTGATCGGCGATAACTCCTTTGTCTCCATCGTGGTGGTAGCCATTTGGCGGCTTTGGCCCTTCGCCTTCCTGATGCTGATGGCAGGGCTTCAGTCCATCCCCACTGACGTCTATGAGGCGTCCGCCGTTGACGGGGCCAAGCCCTTCCGGCAGTGGCGGTCCATCACGCTCCCCATGGTTCGGCCCGTGAACATGGTGCTCCTGCTGGTGATGTTCCTGTGGACATTCAATGATTTCAACACGCCGTTCGTCCTGTTCGGCAATGCCCAACCACCTGCCGGGGACCTGATCTCCTTCCACATCTACAACGCGTCGTTCCTCACGTGGAACTTCGGCTCGGGTGCGGCCATGTCCGTGATGCTGCTCTTGTTCCTGCTGCTGGTCAGTGGAATCTACTTGCTTGTTTTGAACCGGAGGTCCCAGCGTGCGTGAAACCAGTGGAATTAAAGTATTCCGAGTTATCGTCATCGCGCTTCTGACGATTTTCACGGTGGTACCTGTCTACGTCATGATCACCTCGGCGCTGAAGCCCCTGTCGGACGTTCAGGGCGCCTTCACCTGGTGGCCGACGTCGGTAACCATCGCCCCGTTCATTGACATGTGGCAGACGGTGCCGCTGGCATCGTATTTCGGCAACAGCGTCATCGTGGCCGGAGCCGCGACCATCCTGAGCTTGATCATCGCCGTCTTCGCCGCCTACGCGATTTCCCGTTACCGTTTCCTCGGGCGAAACATCTTCTCCACCGCCGTGCTGTCCACCCAGATGTTCCCGGGTGTGCTCTTCCTGCTGCCGCTGTTCCTGATCTTCGTGAACATCAACTCATCGGTGGGGATCCAACTTGTCGGGACCCGTGCAGGCTTGGTCATCACTTACTTGACGTTCTCCTTGCCGTTCTCCATCTGGATGCTCGCGGGCTACCTGGACGGTATTCCCCGGGACCTGGATGAGGCCGCCAAGGTGGACGGCTGCGGGCCGATGGGCGCCCTTTGGCGGGTGGTGCTTCCGGCGGCGCGTCCGGGACTGGTGGCTGTTGCTATCTACAGTTTCATGACCTCGTGGGGCGAAGTCCTCTTTGCATCCGTCATGACAACGGATGCCAACCGGACCTTGGCCGTCGGTTTGCAGCTGTACTCCACGCAGACCAACGTCTATTGGAACCAGATCATGGCAGCGTCGCTGGTGGTCAGCGTCCCGGTCGTCGTCGGCTTCCTATTGCTGCAGCGAAACTTCGTGGCGGGCCTCACAGCCGGCGCCGTGAAGTAAAGGACCACACGCGGGCATACCAACCGGAGGAGTTTCAGAGTTTCTGTCACACTGCGTCCGCGCTGGAGGCCTGTGATAGCAATGGAACTGATGAAATCGTATTTATGTCCGCTGACCGAACCGCAACTCCCATGAGCGCCAAGGTGCACGCGAAGGCGCCGAGCGCCTGGATCCTGCTGGTCTCGATTGCGCTCATCGCACTCAACATGCGCGGCCCTTTTGTGTCCGTGGCTCCCGTCGTGGGTCTCCTGCGGCGGGATCTCGGTCTTTCGCCCGTTGAACTCGGTTTGTTGACCGGGATTCCGGTTCTCTGCTTCTCCCTCGCATCCCCACTGGCATCGATGGCCGGACGCCGGCTTGGTGCTGAGTTCGCCGTGATGCTGACCCTGATCGGCGTGCTGGCCGGCGTCGTACTCCGCTCTGTTGCCGGTGGTGCCATGGTGATGGCCGGCACCGTGGTGATCGGGGTGGCGATCACCATCGGGAACATCGCCGTCCCGCTCATTATTCGTCGCGACTTCGAGCCGCGGCGGCAGGCGGGCGCCATGGGCATCTACACGGCGGCGCTCAACATCGGCTCCTTCCTCACGTCCGTGGCCACCGCGCCTCTCGCGGAACTCGTTGGCTGGCGGCTGGCCCTGGCGGCGAGTGCCCTGCTGGCCTTGGCGGCGATCGTATTTTGGATCCCCACTGTTGGTGCACACCGGGCGTTTGTTCCGGCCCCGGTTCCCGCGGTGGAACGTGCCGGCGGTGCCCAGGTTGCGGGCGTCCGCTGGCTGACCGCCGGACTGACACTGGGTTTTGCCGGGCAGGCGTTTTCCTACTATGGCGTCACGGCTTGGCTGCCCAGCTTCCTTTCCGATGAGCTCGCCATGGGCACCGCCCAAGCTGGTGCGGGCTCGTCCCTTTTCCAGATTTTCGCCATTGTGGGAGGCCTCGGGGTGCCCCTCCTGGCCCGGTTCGCCAGTACGACGACGGTGGCGGTCACCCTGAGTGCGCTATGGCTTACCGTCCCCGTGGGCCTATTGCTGGCGCCGGGATGGTGGTGGCTGTGGTCTTCCCTCGGCGGCGTTGCCCAGGGCGGCGGTATCACCGTCATCTTCATCGCGATCATCAAGTTTGCCCGGGACCAGGCCTCGGCGGGAAAGATGTCTGCCGTGGTGCAGGGCGTTGGATACTGCTTCGCGGCGTTGGCACCCACCGTGGTGGGGTACGTCCACAGCGTCTCCGGTGGTTGGACGGTGCCCCTCTTGGTTATCCTCTTCTCGGTCCTCGCGTTTTGTGTGTGCACTACGCTGTCCGTGCGCTGGGCGGCCCGCCAAAGGTAGGTACAGTCCCGCCGCCGCCCCACCCGGGCATGGAGAAGCCCCGCTGCTGGGCTGCCTCCCCGACGGTCGGGGTCACTTGTTGCGAAGAGTGCAGGCAGCCCAGCTTCGGGGCTCGGTGTTCCGGGATGTCCCGGCTTGAGGCCAACAGCTACGCGGCCACAAGTTCCTCTTTGGTTGCTTCCTCGCGTGCTTCGCTCAGGTAGCGGGCGTATGCGGGGATGGTGAGGAAGGTGGGGAATTCTTCGGCGAGGGTGACTTCTTCGAAGATGGCGCGTGCATCCGCGAAGCGGTCATCATCGAAGCGTTCCAGGCGGGCGAATTCTTCATCGAGCATCTCCTCGACCCATTCACGGGTGATGATGTCGCCGTGGTCCGTGATGGCGTGCGAGTGGATCCATTGCCAGAGTTGGGAGCGGGAGATCTCGGCGGTGGCGGCGTCTTCCATGAGGTTATGGATGGCGACGGCGCCGTTGCCGCGGAGCCAGGACTCGATGTAGCGGATGCCTACCTCGATGTTGATCCTGATCCCGGCCTCGGTGATGGTGCCTTGGGTGCTGGCAATGTCGATCAGGGCACGGTCATCGGGGGTGACGTCCTCGCGGGAGCGGTCCAGCTGGTTGGGCTTTTCTCCCAGGACTGAGTCGAACACTTCCCGGCACACGGGCACCAGGTCCGGGTGGGCCACCCACGAGCCGTCGAAGCCGTCGTTGGCTTCACGGGTCTTGTCGGCACGCACTTTCTCGAACGACGCCGTGTTGGCGGCTTCGTCCTTGCGGTTGGGGACAGCTGCCGCCATGCCGCCGATGGCCATGGCTCCACGGCGGTGGCAGGCCCGGACCAGTTGTTCGGTGTAGGCGCGCATGAACGGCTGGGTCATGGTGACCTGGCCACGGTCCGGGAGCACGAAACGCGGTCCCCGGGTACGGAAGTTCTTGATCAGGGAGAAGATGTAGTCCCACCGGCCGGCGTTCAAGCCCGCGGCGTGGTCGCGGAGTTCATAGAGGATTTCTTCCATTTCGAACGCTGCGGTGATGGTTTCAATCAACACGGTGGCGCGGATGGTGCCCTGCGGGATGCCGAGGAGATCCTGGGCCAGGACGAAGATGTCATTCCATAGCCGTGCTTCGAGGTGGTTCTCGATCTTGGGCAGGTAGAAGTACGGGCCCTTGCCCTGGGCGAGCAGCCGCCGTGCGTTGTGGAAGAAGAACAGCCCGAAGTCCACCACGCCGCCGGCGATTGGTTTGCCGTCGATCAGCATGTGCTTCTCGGGCAGGTGCCAGCCGCGCGGGCGGACCACGATGGTGGGCAGGTCCTCGGCCGGGCGGAGCTTGTATTCCTTAGTGCGTCCGTCGGCGGTGGAGGTGAAGTCGATCCTGCGCTCCAAAGCATCCGTCAGGTTCAACTGGCCCTGGATCACGTTGCGCCACGTCGGGGTGGAGGAATCTTCCATGTCCGCCAGCCACACTTTGGCGCCGGAGTTCAAGGCGTTGATGGTCATCTTCTTATCCACCGGACCCGTGATCTCCACGCGGCGGTCCTCCAGGCCCGGCGCCGGAGGAGCGACGCGCCAGGTCGGGTCGTTGCGGATGCCCTCGGTTTCCGGGAGGAAGCGAGGGTCCTGGCCGGAGGAAATCTGGTTGCGGCGGGTGTGCCGGGCCTGCATCAGCTCCTGACGCCGATCCGCCGTCGCCCGGTGGAGTTGGCCAATGAACTCGAGCGCATCCGGAGTGAGGACCTCGTTCTGCCGGCAGATAGGCTGCGCGGTCAGGGTGATGCCATTGATGGTGACGCTGTCAGTGAAGCTGTTCATTTCAAAGACTCCTAAGAAAATGTTCGAGGGCGGCACTTTGGTGAGGTGCCCACGAGGCCGAGGGAGGGATGATTCGGCAGCCTGCGTAAAAAGGGGCTCTGCGTCCCGGTCCGTCCTCGCTCGGGAGGCCGGAACCGGAACGTGGGCAATAGCACGCAGAGCATTACGCCTCCGCAAGCCGCGGCCGAGTGCCGCCGTCGGGAGTGGTTAGTGGAATTGGCCCTCTTCGGTCGATCCGACCAAGGCGAGGGTGGACGCGTTCGGGTTGAGCGCGGTGGCGATGTCGTCGAAGTATCCGGTGCCGACTTCGCGCTGGTGTTTGGTGGCGGTGTAGCCGCGGGACTCGGAGTCGAATTCCTTTTCCTGGAGCTCGACGTAGGCGCTCATGCCTTCACGGGCGTAACCGTGGGCGAGATCGAACATCGAGTAGTTCAGGGCGTGGAAACCAGCCAAAGTGATGAATTGGAACGTGAAGCCCATGGCGCCGAGCTCGCGCTGGAACTTCGCGATCGTGGCGTCGTCCAAGTGCTTGCGCCAGTTGAACGACGGCGAGCAGTTGTAGGAGAGCATCTGGTCAGGGAACTCGGCCTTGACGGATTCGGCGAACTTGCGGGCAAGTTCCAGGTCCGGGGTACCGGTTTCCATCCAGATCAGGTCCGAGTACGGGGCGTAGGCCTTGGCCCGGGCGATGCACGGTTCGATCCCGTTGCGGACCTTGTAGAAGCCCTCCGCGGTGCGTTCACCCGTGACGAATTCCTGGTCGCGTTCGTCAACGTCCGAGGTGATCAGGGTCGCCGCTTCAGCGTCGGTGCGGGCGATGATAACGGTAGGGGTATCGGCGACGTCGGCTGCCAAACGTGCCGCGTTCAGGGTGCGGATGTGTTGCTGGGTGGGAATCAGTACCTTCCCGCCAAGGTGACCGCACTTCTTCTCCGATGCGAGTTGGTCTTCCCAGTGAACGCCCGAGGCACCCGCGGTGATCATGGACTTCATGAGCTCGTAAGCGTTCAGGGGGCCGCCGAACCCGGCTTCGGCGTCGGCCACGATCGGCACCAGCCAATCCTCCACGCTCTGGACTCCCTCGGCGTACTCGATCTGGTCCGCGCGGAGCAGGGCGTTGTTGATCCGGCGGACAACCTGGGGGACCGAGTTGGCCGGGTACAGGGACTGGTCCGGGTACGTCTGGCCTGAAAGGTTCGCGTCGGCGGCGACCTGCCAACCCGAGAGGTAGATAGCGCGGAGCCCGGCCTTGACCTGCTGCACGGCCTGGTTGCCGGTCAGGGCGCCGAGGGCGTTGGTGTAACCACCGGTGGATGCTTCCTCGGTGAGCTGCTTCCACAGCTTCTCCGAACCGCGGCGGGCCAACGTGTGCTCCTCGGAAACCCGCCCACGGAGACGGACGACGTCGGACGCCGAGTAATCGCGGGTGGCGCCTTCCCACCGCGGGTTGGCGGACCACTCAAGTTCCAGCGCTGCGGCCTGCTCGCTTGCGGTCTCCTGAGCGGACGTCTGGTCTGCTGGTTCAAACGATGCGGTCATTGCATGTCTCCTAATATCCAAGCGGGGCTCCCCGGGCCGGCCTCCGCTGCGTCTTTGCAGCTTCGGCCGGCTTTCCCGGGTTTGTGTTTCTTTTTCGTAAGGCCTACTTTTCAGCATTTCCACAAGCCTTTCTAGGGGAAAGCTATGGAAAGAAATGCACTTCTTCGCGTATTCTCAAGAAATGTCGCCTGTGAGCTGGAATCGTGACGTCGCGTCGCCGTCGTCGTCCCCGTCGTCCCCTGAGTTGGACGTCATCAGCCTTGGCCGCCGCGTGCGCCATTTGCGCAAGCAAGCCGGGCTGACCCTTGATGACTTGAGTGCCGCCGTCGGGACCGCGCCAAGTCAGTTGAGCCTGATTGAGAATGGAAAGCGGGAGCCCAAATTGGGCCTGCTGCAGCAGCTCGCGGCATCACTGAATGTGGGCATCGACCAGTTGCTCGGGGCCGAACCGCCCAGTCGCCGCGCTGCCTTGGAAATCGAGCTCGAACGGTACCAGCGTGGCCCGCTGTACGAGTCGCTGAACCTGCCGAAAATCCGCATCAGCTCGCGGCTTCCGCTCGATGTGCTGGAGTCCCAGGTGGGGCTGCTCCAGGAGCTCGAACGCAAGCTTAATGAGCAGGTCGCGACGCCGGAAGAGGCCCGCCGTGCGAACGGCGAGTTGCGTGCCATGATGCGCGAGCGCGGTAACTATTTTCCCGAGTATGAAGCCGAAGCGCAGAAGGTCCTTAAAGGGGTCGGTTACACCTCGGGTCCGCTCAGCCAGCACGTCATCGCGGACATCGCTGAGAACCTTGGGTTTTCGCTGCATCACGTCAGTGACCTGCCGCATTCCACGCGGTCCGTGACGGATTTGAAGAACCGCAGAATTTATCTCACACAGAACCAGCGGCAGGACCACGACCCTCGGTCAGTGCTTCTCCAAGCGCTGGGCCATTACGTCTTGGGCCATGAGACACCGCGGAATTACGGTGATTTCCTGGCGCAGCGGGTGGCCACCAACTACTTCGCTGCTGCATTGTTGTTGCCGGAGCAGGCAGCGGTCGAGTTCCTGCAGAAGGCCAAGGCCGCCAAGGAAATCGCCGTTGAGGACATCCGGGATGCGTTCGCGGTGTCTTACGAGACGGCGGCGCACCGCTTTACGAACCTCGCCACCAAGCATCTGGGTATCACCACGCACTTCCAGAAGACCCACCAGTCGGGCATCATCTACAAGGCTTACGAGAACGACGGCGTGACCTTCCCCCAGGATCACACGGGGGCCATCGAGGGCCAGCCATCGTGCAAGGCCTGGACCTCTCGTGCAGTGTTTGACGTACCGGATAAGTTCAGCGCTTACAGCCAGTACACGGACACCCCTTCCGGCACTTACTGGTGCACGGCCCGCACCGAGCGATCTGCCGCGGGTGAGTTCTCGTTGAGCATCGGAGTGCCGTATCAGCACGTGAAATGGTTCCGGGGGCGGGAAACCACGGCGCGGGCGACCTCTACCTGTCCGGACCCGAACTGCTGCAAACGTCCGCCGGAATCACTCGCAAACGAGTGGGCCGGTAATGCGTGGCCTTCCGCGAGGGCACATTCGCACTTGTTGGCAGCCATGCCTCCGGGTGCCTTTCCCGGCGTGGATGAGACCGAGGTGTACTCGTTCCTGGCCGCTCACGCTTAAATGCGCGACGCCGGAGGGTTGCCCAGCTAGCGAAGCAGCCGCTCCACCAGCACGGCTGCGGCCTCGACAACCTCGTCTGCTGCCCTTTTGGACGAGCTAAACGCCACCTCGCGGCCTCCAACAGTCACGATGTCCGTGATGACGGCGACCGTGAGCCGGCCCAAAGTGTCGTTGTTGGCGCCGAGGAGCACCGAGTTTTGCCGTACCCATTCCCGTCCGCGTTCGCGGCGCAGCACCTCGAATCCCGGGGGAGTGTCGCCTTCGATGAAGACCCGTTCAAGTGCACGGTGCTTCCAGGTGTAGTCGAAGTAGCTCCGGCTCCCCACGTTGAACAACGCGAGGGGATCGGCCTCCCCGGCCCGGCGCTCCTTGGCTACCGCGGCAGCGACAATCCTCTCGTGCTCGTTTTGGTAGTCATCCCAGAGTGCCAGGAAAAGCTCGGTCTTCCCCCCGAAATGGTGGTAAAGGCTGCCCACGCTGGACCCGGCGCGGGCCACGATATCCGAGATGCTGGCGTCCGTGAAACCGTGCTCGACGAACACTTGGCGGGCCGCCTCCAAAAGGTTCCTGCGGGTGGCCGCCGTCCGGGTCCATTGCCAGGACGCCACGCTGGTGGCTACCTCCGATGTTTTGCGGACCATCATCGCGACTCCTCACAGGGCAGCGGACAAGCCGAAATCTTTGACCGGTTACTTCCTGGAATCCTACCTTCCAAGAATTCCACATAGCCAACCCCAAACCTTGACGCATGCTGAAGCGGCAGGAAATAATTCTGGAAGTCGGTTCTAGAAAGACATGTTCCGGCTTATCCCCGAATGCTGCGATTTTTGACGTCGAACGCCCCGAAACCCCGGTGGACGTTTTCCCCGTCGGGCTGCAACTGGTTGAATCTCTACGAGAGCGCCAACTGGTCGCACGCCAACAAGCCAGAGAGGAACGCGGCCTGATGTCCGTTTCAAGCAAGTCGTCCGGGATTACGTCGAACAGGTGGTTCAAACCCGTCGTCGTTACGGTAGGGGCCCTCGTGGTAGCGCTCATCCTGGTGTTGGTTGCCCAATGGCTCAGGACCCTTCAACCGGTCCAGCAGTTCCTCAGGGACTACCCGGGGCACTCCGCCATTCCTGAAGGAACACCCACGGGCTTCCCGGCGTGGCTCGGCTGGCAACACTTCCTCAACATGTTCTTCATTGTCCTGATCATCCGTTCGGGGTGGCAGGTCCGAACCACTACGCGCCCTCCGGCGTACTGGACCAGGAACAACAAAGGGCTGATCAAGACCAAGAATCCGCCTACCAAGATCAGTTTGGACCTGTGGTTCCACCTGACTTTGGACGCCCTCTGGATGCTGAACGGCCTCATCTTCATCGTGTTGCTCTTCGCCACAGGCCAGTGGTTGAGGATCGTTCCCACCAACTGGGACGTCTTCCCGAACGCGCTCTCGGCCGGGCTGCAGTATGCCTCGTTGAACTGGCCGCTGGAGAATGGCTGGAACAACTACAACAGCCTGCAGCTGCTGACCTATTTCCTTACCGTCTTCATTGCCGCGCCGCTGGCCATCATCACCGGTATCCGGATGTCCGGGGCCTGGCCCAAGAAGGCAGCGGTCAACAAGGTCTACCCCATTGAAGTGGCGCGAAGGATCCACTTCCCGGTGATGATCTACTTTGTGGCTTTCGTGATCGTTCACGTGACCTTGGTACTGGCCACCGGAGCGCTGAACAACCTGAACCATATGTACGCCTCAAGCAACGACGACAACTGGTGGGGTTTCGGTATCTTTGCCGCGTCCATCGTCGTTACCGCCGCTGCTTGGTTCCTGGCCAGCCCGTTGTTCCTCCGGCCCGTGGCGTCCCTGATGGGTAAGGTCTCCCGCTAGGACGCACCACCCAGCCGCAACGCACCCGTCAATGCTTTCTCTACGGAGTTGGTTTGGGGGTGCTGGTTTGGAGGTGCCGGGGTGGGAGAATGAAAGTCGGTGCCGGGCGTGATGCCCCACCGACCAGTGCTAATACAGCGGGGCTTCCTCCTCACCAGGGCGCCTGCGCAAACCACTATGAACGGATGACCCATGACCACGCCTTCCGGCTCCAGTACCCTGAGCAGGCCAGCGCCGCGCTTCGCCTCGATCGGATCGCCCAACTTTGGCATCCTTCTGGCCATCATGGCTGTAGTGCTGATCCTGTCCAACATCGGGGCTTCCAAGGGCGTTGTCATCGGCCCGATCATCACCGACGGTGGGTTCTTCCTCTTTCCCTTGGCCTACATCCTCGGTGACGTCATGAGCGAGGTCTATGGTTTCAGGGCCAACCGCAAGGCCATCTTCACCACGTTCACCCTCTCGGTGTTCGCCTCGCTCTGCTACTGGGTCATCATCGCGCTCCCCGGCTTCAACGACGATTTCGGAACCGCCAAGCAAGCAGCCATCGAGGGCGCTTTGGGCCCGGTTCCCCAGATTGTCCTTGCCTCGCTCCTTGCATTCCTCACGGGTCAGACCATCAACTCATGGATACTCGTGAAGATGAAGGCGCGGTCGGGTGAAAAATCCCTGTGGGCCCGCCTCATGGGCTCCTCCGGCGTGGGCGAATTCGTGGACACACTGATCTTTTGCAGCATCGCGGCCTCGGTCATCGGCATCACAGACGTCGGTTCGTTCGTCAATTACGTCCTTGCAGGCTTCCTGTACAAGACCGGCGTGCAGTACCTGTTGGTTCCGGTGACTGTCCTGGTGGTGCGTTGGATCAAGAAGCGGGAGCCGAGCTACGGCTTGGTTGCGGCGTAGCCTACGAGTAGTACCTACCAAGGGTCTCCGCCTTGAACTCGAAGAAGTCCCCTGACTCGATGGCAAGCCGGGCATCATCGACCATTTTCACCACGAAACGTTCATTGTGGATTGAGATGAGGGTGGCAGAGAGCATCTCCTTGGCCTTGTACAGGTGGTGGATGTAGGCGCGGGAGTAGTTGGCGCAGGCGTAGCAGTCACAGCTGTCCTGCAGCGGCCCAAAGTCTTTCTTGTAACGCGCCCCGGACAGGTTGAAGCGGCCAGAGGGTGTGTAGAACGCGGAATTCCGGGCAACACGAGTGGGGGAGACGCAATCGAAAGTGTCTGCTCCGTTTTCGATGGCCGTGAAGATATCGTCCGGCTCGGAAATTCCCAGCAGGTGCCGGGGCTTGTCCTCGGGAAGTTCCTCGTTACACCACCGGACGATCGTGCCGAGGTTTTCCTTCTCCAACGCCCCGCCGATTCCGTACCCGTCAAAAGGCATGCTGCCCAGGTCCTGGCACGCTTTGCGCCGAAGGTCCTCGTACTGGGCGCCCTGAATGACGCCGAATAACGCCTGATACGGTTTGCCGACCCGCCCGGACGTCAGCCGCTCATGCTCGGCCAGGCACCGAAGAGCCCACAGCCGTGTCCGTTCAAGGGACTCTTCCTGGTAACCCCGCGAGTTCTGCAACGTTGTGAGCTCATCGAACGCGAACATGATATCGGCGCCGATTTGATGCTGGACCTGCATGGAGATCTCCGGTGAGAAGCGGTGCAGGTCCCCGTTCAAGTGCGACTTGAACCAGACGCCGTCGTCGTCGATGTGCGCCAAGCGTTCCTTGCCCGGGGCCACCGCGTCATCCGGGCCTGAGTTGTCCACGTTCTTCATGTCGATGACCTTCTTGAACCCCGAGCCCAAGCTCATCACCTGGAATCCGCCCGAGTCCGTAAAGGTGGGACCGGACCAGTTCATGAAAGCACCCAAACCACCCGCGGCGTCGAGAATCTCCGGTCCAGGCTGAAGGTACAGGTGGTACGCGTTGGCGAGCACTGCCTGCGCGCCCAGTTGTGCGATGGACTCCGGGAGGACGGCCTTGACCGTCGCTTTAGTCCCGACGGCGATGAACGCGGGCGTCTGGATGGTTCCGTGCGGCGTTGTGATGGTCCCGGTCCTGCCCAGGAAGGCGCCGCCGTTGGCGTCCACCAGGGCGTCCGACGGCGAACACGTTTCGGCAAGGCGCTGGCCCACGGAGAAGGAGAACCCGGATTGCCGGCCAGGCAGAAGTGACTGCTCGAGCGGCCCCGTTGCGGCTGCTCGGGAGGATACGACTGATGGGCTGGGCTGGGCGGAGGCCGCAGCGGACACGCCTGGAGCGGGAACGGAACTTGGCACGCTTCCCAGTCTGCCAGCTTTACGCACCGAACCCGGCAATAGCCAGCCTGCATCGGCCCGCAGCGAACAGGCTTAGGGCGGCGCTCCCCAAACTCAGGAGCTGTACTTCTCCGCCTTCCAGTTGTCCCACGATGACCGGATGTCCGCCAACGCGTGGGCGCCAAGATCGTACGTTGAGGCAATCACCATTGACCCGCCGTCGGGCCTCTTATCCGGAATGGGTAGTTGTTCGGCGACGATGAGCAGCCCGTCGCCGTGCTCGGCGTAGCTATGTACGGTGACCCCGACTTGATGCCGACTCTTGAACCAAACACGGCCGGACAAGGACTCACCGGTGGGTAGTGTGAGCGAGTATTCGTCACCAATAGGCGGCAGATCGCCAAGGCCCAGTTGTTCGATTGCCGGACCGCCGCTGCCCGGGACCGAAAGGAAGTGCGTACGCCTCTGGCCGTGGGGATGACGTTCCACAGCGAACCGCAGTTGCTGCAGGAAGGTCAGCCAGCCCTGGGTGATGTCCTCATCCCATTCCGCCCACTCCGAATTGTGGTCCAGGGCAGCCCTGGTCACCGACACTTCGGTGCCCCCGGAGACAGGATGCAGTTCGAAAACATCCCCGCCATTGACGGTCAGGCTGGTGTGATCCGGCCCCTCCACAACGTCGGGGGAGAAATAGATGTGCTTGATTTCGTCAGCGAGGTCATCGGCTTCCCAACCGTGCCATTGAGCCACCAATGACGGTTCGCGCAACATGGCCCAAACCTGCCGCGCGTCAGCATTAACCACAACGCTCAGATTGTTCGTCATGGCCCCGAATCTACAGCCGTTCGGGCGCGCGGAACAGGTCTTGACAGCACGCGACGGTACTCGGCATAGGACGGCGCCTCAGGCGCGGACGGCTTCCAACTCATTACCGATGCGCCGACTCAACTCTCCCTCATCGATCGTCTTGGAACCGCCATGGGCGCGCAGGAACAGCAGCGACTCGAGCCTTAGGAAACGCCACTCGCGCTCGGCCTCCGAATTGCCGCTGTCGATGGCGCGGGAAATCTCTTTGTCGTACAGATTTGGTTCGTTCAGACCCCGCTGCCGGACGCGGGCGTTGATGAGGGCCTTGAACGGGTCCTCTTCCTGGGACTCCGGAGCACGCAGCAGCTTTTCGTAGACCGATGCCCGGTCGCCCTGGCCGGCCTCCCGGCAGATGAAGCTCGATAAAGCGAGGGCGCGTTCGATCGAGGCCCAGCGGTCCAGGTTCCCGTCGAAGGGCAGCACGTTCAACAGGTCCGCTACAGCCAACGCATGGTCCGGGTCCCGGTGCACGATGCAGAGGTCGAACGCCAGATCGCTGAGGTCCCGCAGGCAGCTGCCGGATTTGGTGTTGATGCCCTTCGCGAGCCGCTCGGCCAGGACTTGCACGCCGCTCTTGCCTTGATGCCCCGCAGCAGCAGCGCGAACCACAGCTTCCGGTGTTCCGTCCGGTTGCGGGATGAGGGCCATTTCTTCGGCGGTAGGCCCGGTGTGCGCGGGCGGTGCTTCCGGGCGGGGAGGCACCGCGACGGCGGCTGCTGCGCGAGTGCCCGTCTCCGGTCCGGCAGAGGTGCTGGAGTCCGGGTCACCTACCGGCACATTGGAGCCGACCGCGATCCGCACCGTTCCGCCGTCGACTGTTGTGACAAGCACCAGAGCGGGCACCCCGTAATCGTCATTCTGCACCTCCACGCCGCGGATTTCCTCGGCGGGACCGTCTCCGGGCGGGAAGACGAAATCTCCGGGCTGCAGGTCCCCAGCCTGCTTTTCTTTGTATTGCTGTGAGGCTGGGCTGTGAGTCATCGGATGTCCTTTGGTTCTCTTGGGGTCCGCCGTCCAGTCTACAAAGACCAGCCGAGTTCAGGGGCGGGACCCGCTAGATGGCGACGCCCGAGAATGCCAGGGCTTGCCGTACCAGGTTTCCGCGGCCACCTTCGAATTCCTGCTGAACATCGTCGCTTAGCACCTCCTGCGGGGTCATCCACGTCAGTTCCAGGGCGTCTTGGCGGGGCTCGCATTCGCCCGTGACGGGAATGACGTACACCAACGAGACGGCGTGTTGGCGGTCGTCGGTGAAGCCCGTCTGGGAAGGCGCGGGGAAGTACTCTGCCACTGTGAACGGGACAGGGCTGATGGGCAATTGGGGGAAAGCCAAGGGCCCGAGGTCCTTCTCCATGTGCCTCAGGAGGGCTCCGCGGATGGTCTCGCGGTACAGCACGCGGCCGGAAACGAGGTACCGGACCATGTTTCCATCGGCGTCCCCTTGCAGGAGGGTGCCGACTTCATTGACGTAGCCGAGCGGATCCAGCCTGACCGGAACGGCCTCCACATAAACCATGGGGAGGCGGCCGCGGGCTTCGAAGAGGTCTTCATCGGAAAGCCAGCCTGGATACGGGTCAGGTGTACGAACGCTCATGGTTAAGTTCTACCGCATGCGCACCCGAAGTTCGGTGGTGGCCGCACGGCGCCACACTGGTTACGCTCTCGGCGACATTAGGGGGCGTTACCTCCGGTGCCCGTTCCACCACGATTGACGCGGGTGCTGAGCCACCGGCGGCGTCCGGGTTGGCCACGTACAAAACGTCGTCGCTGATTCGCGCCTCAACACCAGCTTCAGTGAGCCTGCGCAGCAGTGGTTCCGGATCGGCGTCGTACTCGAAGGCGAGGTCGCCCGAGGTCGCTTCAGTGCCGTGCAGCACCCGGAGGATACCGCCATTCTTGGTGGTGAAGGTCGCTGATGCGTCGTCCGAGTCGCGGGGACGGGCACCGATGTTGCGCAGCTCTTGGGCGGACCCGTCGACGTCGGGACTCACCCAGACGGCAACCACGGTGAGTGCCTGATCGGCTTCGCCCGATGTTGCCCAGGTGCCATCGGCAGCGCGTTCGGCCTGCTCCGCCAGGAACGTGAAGCCATCCTTGGCGGAGATCCGTACCGCCGCGCCATGGGACGCCTCCGTCAGCTCGGCCCGGGTTCCGTCCTCGCGGGTGCGGCGCGCGAACTCGTCGAGGCCGCCTACCTCCACACCAAAGACAGTGGTGCCGTCCTCCGGCGAGCCGGGTTCCGCGGCACGCAGCACCAAGCGGCCGGACCCGGCGTCGAACTCATGCCACTCAGGGTGGTTACCGACGCTCACCAAACCCAAGGCAGAGAGGAGTTCGGTCCAGGGCTTCATGCGGGAGGTGAAATGGATTGGCCGGGCTCGCAGCATTGGTCCTCCTGGTGATGGGTGCGCTGTTTCCGGACTGCGCGTTTCCGGACTGCGCGTTTCCAGACTATGCCGTGGCGGCTGATCCCAGTAGGCGCGGTTCACAGCACGGCACTTTTCACATCAGGCGCGGCTCACTGCAGAATGGTCCCATGCCCGTTGAGCTTGAAGAACTTCTGGTCAAAGACGCCGCCGAATGGCGCGCTTGGCTCTCCGCGAACGCGGCCACGAGTCCTGGAGTGTGGCTTGTTTTGCACAAGAAGGGCGGGAACGTCACGGACTTGGACTACGACGCGGCGCTGGACGAGGCACTGTGCTTCGGTTGGATCGATGGCCAAGTGAAGGGCCGGGATGCCGAGAGCTTCGTCCAGCGAATGACCCCCCGTGGACCGAGGAGTATCTGGTCGGCGCGAAATGTCGGGCACATTGCGCGGCTCGAATCCGAGGGCAAAATGACCGAGGCAGGCCGGGCCGCCGTCGAGGCCGCGAAAGCCAACGGCCGTTGGGAGGCTGCCTACTCGGGGTCTGCCGACTTGGTGGTTCCGGAGGATCTCGCAGCTGCCATTGCTGTTGTTCCTGAAGCGCAAGCGATGTTCGATGTCCTGACGTCCCAGAACCGGTTCGCACTGGTCCACCGCACCAACTTGGTTAAGAGGCCGGAGACGCGAGCGCGGAAGATTGCCGGGTTCGTCGAGATGCTCGCCCGCCACGAAGCCCCGTATCCGCAGAAGAAGCGTCCGGCCCCCTGACCTGGCCCTGCCGCCCTCTATATGGGCCGGGGCTCACAAGGTTGCCGCGGCTTCGAACGCCATCCAGGCTTGCAGCTGGGTGGAAAGTTCGACGGCGACGCCGTCCGGATACGTCTGCTGTGCCGGGCGCAGGGGATCGGGGGAGAAGACCAGCGACGGGACATGCTTATGGCCTTGTGGGCGGTCCGCGGCGTCATTGCGGCCATCCCAGAACGCCTCGGCCGTATCGTGGACCAGAGTCCGGGCGATGCTACGGGTAGCTGCTCCAAGCCTTTCGTCGCGGGCAGCCAATGCCAGATAGCGCAGCAGGATTCCGGTGAAAAGTCCTCCATCGCCGCTGCCTTCGCCGCGGATCACGTGTGAGCCCGGGACGGTCAATTCCCGATTAACCGCCTCAACCAGGTGGCGTGCCCGGTGGAGATTGTGCTCGCCACCGAGTTCCAACAAGGCGCCCAGGACAGGTCCTTGGTTATAGGTGTAGATCCGGTCCTCCAGTGTGGTTTGGCCCTTTTTAAGGTGCAGCCCGTCCTGATAGAGGCCGAGTTGCGGATCCATGAGGTTGGCGTTCAGCCAATCCACCAAGGACTGGGCCTTGGGCCGGTGGGCCGTTCGGGCGAAATACAGGGCTACCGGTGCGGTTGCCGGGGTGTTCTTGAAGTCACGTTTGGTGCTCCAGAATGTTCCCCCGCCGAGGTCATCCGTTGAGGCCGACTCGAGCTGGGGCGTCAAGGAACGCCGGACGGTTTCGTAACGCTTTTGGCCCGGTTTCCCTGCATCCTTGGCAAGTTTTTCAAGCCTTAGTGCAGAAAGGGCCAGCCACGCCATGTCGTCATAGTAGGAATTGACGAACCGGAAAAAGTTGCGCATACGGATAGTGCCAACCAGCTGTGACGCCAGGCTGCCCGCACTGGGGCGGGAACCGCCGTCGAACCTCACTCCGGTGGCGAGTTCGCGGCGCCCGGCATCCACCAAGCAGTCCACGTAATGCGCCTGCCACCAGTAATGCCACGGACCCACGAGTCCCCACAGGCGATTTGACGGAAGCGCCACCGAGCCGATGTGGGTGCCTGGCAGGAACAGCAGCCGGTGTCCAAAGCTCCTCGTGACGGCACGCGCGGCGTCGTCAGCACGGGATGCCCAGTCCGATGCCAACCCGGTGGGGCCGACGTTCGACGCCGGGACGTGGTCTGGCTGCTCGTGTTCAGACATGGAACCAGCCTAGCGGCAGGTCACCGGGTGCGCGTCAGCCGGATTTCAGTTAACATGCATTAACAGATTTGGGTCTGCATCAAGGAGGATGAATGGACATCAAGGGCACTGTCGCGTTGATTACCGGAGGGGCATCCGGCTTGGGAGCCGCAACAGCCAAGCGATTGTTCGACGCCGGTGCCTCCGTGGTGCTGGTGGACCTGCCGCAGTCGGGCGGTCAAGCATACGCCGAGGAGCTCAACGGCGGGGCGGGCGCCGGCGAGCCGAGCGGCACCGGGCCCAAGGCAGTCTTCGCACCCGCGGATGTCACCAACGAAGCCCAAGTGCAGGCAGCCGTCGACGCCGCGACCTCCTTGGGGCCGCTCCGCATCGTGGTCAACTGTGCAGGCATAGCCACTCCCGGAAAAGTCCTGGGACGCGACGGGGTCCTGCCGTTGGAAACGTTCAATAGGGTCATCCAGATCAATCTCGTGGGGACATTCAACGTCATCCGCCTCGCAGCCGCGGTCATGGTGGAGACCGAACCCGTTTCCACCGAGTTGGGTGGTCCCGAACGCGGGGTCATCGTCAACACTGCCTCCGTTGCGGCGTTCGAAGGCCAAATCGGCCAGCCCGCCTATGCTGCCTCGAAGGGAGCTGTGGCGGCCATGACCCTACCTCTGGCGCGGGAGTTTGCGAGGTCGCTGATCCGGGTTGCCACGATCGCACCTGGCATCTTTGAGACGCCGATGATGGCCGGCCTGCCACAAGCCGCGCAAGACTCCCTGGGCCAGCAGGTCCCACACCCGGCGCGCCTGGGCCGTGCCGCCGAATACGCCAACCTGGCCGCTCACATCGTGGAGAACGCCATGCTTAACGGTGAGACCATCCGGCTCGACGGCGCCATCCGGATGGGACTGAAATGATGGGTCTTCAGAAGGCTCCTGCAGCTTCGCCGGGTTCCTTCGGATCAGCCCCGTCTTTGGCCGACCTGCCCACGGCGGACTTCTTCGACTTCGAATCTCTGCTCAGCGTCCAAGAGCAACGCAAACTCAACGAACTCCGCGCCTTCCTGGCCACCGAGATCGCCCCATACGCGGGCCAGTGGTGGGATAAAGCCGAGTTCCCGGATCACATACTTCCCAAACTGGCCGCACTGCGCCTCAGTGCTCCGGCCCAGCGGGGATACACGCACCTCTTCGCAGGCCTCGTGATCGCCGAAATGACGCGGGTGGATACATCCATTGCCACCTTCTTCATGGTCCACCACGATCTCTTCGTCGAATCGCTGTACGACTTCGGCAGTGACGCACAGCAAGACCGCTACCTTGACGACGCCTCAAACCTGCGCACCACGGGCGCCTTCGCACTGACCGAACCGGACCATGGTTCTGACGTGGCCGGGGGCATGCAGACCACCGCCCGCCGTGTTGAGCGCGCAGAGTCCGACGGCGGGGACTACTGGGTGCTTAACGGCGCCAAACGCTGGATCGGCAATGGGACGTTTTGCAACTACATGCTGGTGTGGGCCAAGGACGAGGCTGATTCATCGATCCGGGCCTTCATCGTGGACGCTTCGCTGCCGGGGATCACACGCAGCCGCATTGAGAACAAGATTGCCCTCCGCACCGTCCAGAACGCCGACATTGTTTTCCGCGATGTCGAGGTTGCAGAAGCAGACCGTTTCGCCGGAATCAGCAGTTTTGCCGATACCAACCATCTCCTCCGGGGCTCTCGGATCATGGTGGCCTGGCAGGCCGTGGGCCAACAATTGGCCGCCTTCGACGTTGCCCGGCGATACGCCGTCGAACGTATGCAGTTCGGCAAGCCGCTCGCGAAGTTCCAGCTCATCCAGCAGCACCTGGTGGACATGCTGGGAAACGCCGTGGCCAGCATGGGGATGATGGTGCGGATCGCACAACTCCAAGAGGATATTTACACCGATGCCCAAGGCACACGGCATGGAGGGGCCGCGATGGCGCAGGTAGCGCTGGCCAAAGCCTATTGCAGTGCCCGTATGCGCGAAACGGTCGCCCTGGGGAGGGGTGTGTTGGGTGGCAACGGGATAGTCACCGACTACGGGATCGCAAAGATCTTTGCCGATGCCGAGGCCATATACACCTACGAGGGCTCCTACGAGATCAACTCGCTCATCGTGGGCCGCGCGGTGACAGGGGTCTCGGCCATCGTCTAGCCGCGAAGTGGGCGGGGCCTACTCCGCCGGGATTTTTTCGCCCGCTTCGACCCTCACATCGATGGAATTCCCCCGGACAGGCATCGGGCAGGTCCCGTAGGGCGTGAAGGCGCTGGGATAGTTGATGGAGCGGTTGAAGTCGATGACCACCGACCCGTCAGGCCGCGGGCGGGGGATGGACACCTTTCGCCACTCGTCCGTAGTGTCGCCGTTGGTCTCATCGTGGAAGGTGACCGTCAGGGCGCCCAACTTCTCCTCTTCAGCGTGCAGCCGAATATCGTGGTCGATGCCCGGTGCACGGAACACGACTTCTCCTACGGAACGGTGGATGCCGTCAACCAAGGGGTTGGCGGTGCCAATGGGGACATCCAGCGGCTCTGCGTAGGCCTCGAAGCGACCTCCGATGACCCAGCCCGGGTTGTAGTCGTACGTGGGCACGGCAGAGAACCCGGTCAGGACCGGAGAGCCGTTGTCCCGGGTGCGAATAGCGTACTTGTCCGCACGCATGGCAAGTTCAACAACTACTTGCTTACCGTCCGCGCCTCCGTACTGGACCCAGAGGAGCGATTCTTCGTCCTTCAGGGTTGCACTCGCGGTCCCCTCGACGGCATCGCCGTTCTCTACGAACGTGAGGCCGTCCCCTGCGCTCGCGGTGAGGAATGCGGTTGTGCCGTCAGTGGACCATAGCCCAGGGACAAGGTCGAGCGTGGTGGGCTCATCCGGCAGCCACTGGAAGGACGTGAGCGTCAGCCATCCGTGGCCCGCAGCGAGGGCTGCGTTTCGGCCCGCACGGAATCGCTGCCAACGTGCAATTTGGGCATCGATGGTTGTGCTGGGCGAGCTCATTGTTCTCCTTGGGCCAAGTCAGGTAGTGCGCAGCGGTTGCAGTTTGATCAACCATTTGCCCGCTTCCTGCATTCCCACCAGCCTAGCGTTGCTCCCCTGCGGGGCAGGAGGTAGTGCCAGAGATGTTGTGGGTGGTGACGGCTCGCGCTGACCCCCAACCCATGTCAGCGCGAGCCGTGATTAAGGGACTAAGAGTGCGCCGGACATGTGCAAGCATGTTCCGGCGCACTCTTCAGTCATGTCGGGGAATTCCTTGTTCAACGGGCTCCTAGTGCGAGCGCCGCCGGGCCCGGCGCGCACCTGCATATGCCAGGAGCGATCCGACGGCGAGGAGGCCTGCCGCGACGAGGAGAACACCGGGTCCCTGAGCGCCTGTACTGGCCAATTGCCCCGATACGGTGGGAGCCGGCGCCTGCGCGGACGGCTGCTTGGTGGTCACTGCAACTGCCGCCATGGTGCTGGGAGCAGGCGTTGCGGTGCTCGGCGTTGGGGTTGGGGTGGACGTGCTTGGGGTTGAAGTGGGCGTCGCCGTGCTCGGAGCTGGCGTCGGGGTGGCGGTGCTCGGCGTTGGCGTTGGGGTGGGTGCCGCGGTGCCGTCTCCGCTGCCCCCTGCGTTGGTCCGGCGCGTTTGGGCGCCCACGATGCTTTCCCGTCCCTGAATGCTGACCGTGCCGTTGTTTTGGTACACATCCAGCGAAGCATCAGTGACGGGCGTTACGACGAAAAGCTCAACGTGCTCGCCCTTCGGGAGGCCTTTCCAAGAAACCGTGACTTTTTGTGGGGAACAATCAACCGTGGCTGGATACTGGGCGTCGTCGTAGGGTTCGCTCACTTTGCCGTCTGCGTTCAGGTTCTTGCCCACGCGCGGTGTAACGCGGCTGCAGTCGATAGCCATTCCTGCAGCAGGGGTATCAGTAATGACGACGTCGTTGGTACGGGAAGTCATGGCAGGCATGTAGAAGATGGATTCCAATTCGGTCTGCGCTGGATCTGACCACCACATGGCTTTACCGACTGACGTCGGGCCCGCTGGATCGCAGTTGACTGTGCACGGGCCATTAACCGCAACGGGAACACGCACCACCGTGGATCCCACATAGAAATTCAATTGGGTTGAACCACCAGCTCCCGGTTGCACTGCGTACTGGGTGGTGAAGTTGCACGCTCCACCGACGTTCAAGGGATGAGTGGCGACGAAGTCCGTCAGAGTGAAGACCACCAGGCCCTGGGGATTCGCCACGGCGGTGGCAACGGTTTGCCCGGTTTTGTTGTTGAGGTCAAAGGTGGAACTTCCGAACCATCGAAGTTCGGCAGGAAGTTGCAGGCTGAAAGTATCGCCGGGCTTCGAATTATCGGGGACCGACCACTCACAGGTCAGGTCTACCTGGTCCCATTGCTGGGTCACTGCGGAGGTGGTGCTGATACTGATGCGGGCGCCCGGAATGTCGGCGGCATTCGCCGGCGTCGCTAACAGGCCGATCCCCAAAACCGTCATTGCGGCAGCCAAGAGTGCTGCCACCACAGAGGCGGCCTTGAGATGGAAGTGGTTCATCATGGTGATGGTGGTCCTTAGAATCCGTGCGAAGTGTTCCGTCGAAAGATGAGTGGTTGCTGGCCGGGGTTCGTGACGGGCCCTCGTCCCCCTCCGTCATGACGTCTCCGGGATGTGGCATGGGGTAGTGGGTTCCTCGGCGGCAGGGACAAGCGGGTGGAAATTCACTCGAACGGGACTGAAAGCCCCCTCTGCCAGGATTTCGATCGCCATCTTGCACTCCATCACCCGGGCAAGGTTGCTTTCATTTAGGGGCAACAGCACGTGCACCGCGCAGTTCATGTACATAGCCAGCGCACCGGTCCTTCGGAGCTGGTAGAGGACGGTTTCTCCCAGCCGGGCCAAGTGGGTCCACGAATGACCCGCCCCGGCCCGGGACTTTGGTAGCGAGATGATCGTGAGGACATGCGGGCAGCACGAATCCGGCCCGAACACTGTCAACTCGTGCACCCGCCGCTGGAAGTGCGCTTGTGTGGCCAGCCCGGTATAGACGTCGGTGCACGAGATGGGTAGGGCCGCTTGGGTTTCCTCCGTCCAGCCTTCAACCAACGATTGGAGTGCATCAGCGTCCAGGTTTCGGTCCACTGCGGCGAAGAGTGCCCGGAAGTCCGACATCGTTTCGCCGATGCTGACGCCATTCCTGGCCCGGGCGGCCCCCAGCGACCTGGCGATTGGTTCCGGTACCGAGGACCGTGAAGCCAAGTACGTGGCCACGACCCGGACTTCCGGGAGAAACCAGTCCGCCTGAAACCGCCAACCCTGCCGATAACTTGTTGCCTGCCACCTCTGCATGAGCAGTTGACGCGCAAAAGTACGTTCGGCGAATGATCTTGTCCGGAACGATGTCATATGCGACTAGTGCCGCTGGAGGTCGTTTCATGACGATGCGGCAAGCGGAAGCGCGATACCGACCCTTGACCGGATTGCGGGCAAGCTTTGATCAAGACTCTTTAGAAATTCGCGTCATGACTGAGGGCCCGTGGCCACTAAAAAAACATGGGTGCGATATTTCATGGTGGAGGGCTGTCCTAGATGGCGCAGTCGACGGGTACAGGCGGCAACGTACACGGCAGCCTGGACAGTGATGGGCACCTCATTGAGCTGGTTCGCAGCGGAGACATGTCAGCGTTCGACGACCTCTACGAACGCCACCTCTCCATCGCATCCGCCGTTGCGCGACGCAACGTGGATAACCCCAGCGACGCCGAGGACGTGGTGGCTGAGGCATTTCAGTCCGTCCTGCAGAGCCTCATGGCCGGGAAAGGCCCGGACAACTTCTTCCGTGCCTACCTGCTGTCCACCGTGACCCGGCTCTCGCATCACCGGAACCGCAAAGCGGGGAAGACTTTGCCGAGTGGAGACGATTCCCTTTTGGACCGTGCGTCGGCAGAACCGGATGTGGCAATCAAAGCCTTCGAATCCCAAACTGTCGCCAAGGCATTTCGTTCACTCCCGGAACGGTGGCAGGCCGTTCTTTGGTACCTCGACGTTGAGCGGATGAAGCCCGCTGCGGTGGCACCAATACTTGGCCTGAGCCCTAACGCCGTGTCCGCGTTGGCGCTACGGGCCCGTGAGGGCCTCAGGAGGGAGTACCTTCAGGCCCACATTGCGGAAGAGAAGAATGCTGGTTGTGCCGAATATGCCGGCAAACTGGGCAGCTTCATTCGGGGTGGGCTTTCCACAGCCGCGGAACGCAAGGTGCGGGCGCACCTGAACGGTTGCTCGAAATGTACCGCCGCCTTGGGCGAACTCAAGGACGTCCAGAGCACCATGCGGGCTGTACTTCTCCCGATGATCACTGGCATTCCAGCTGCGGCATGGGCCGGGAAGGGCGCAGGACTGGGCATCATCGGCGGCTTGGCGCCGATCAAGGCCGCAGTGGCAGTCCCGACGATTGCTCAACCAGCAGTAATGGCAGTAGTTGCTGCTGCGGGCTTAGGGCTTGCCCTCGGTGCGGTCGGTTTGGTGGACCTCTTGACGCCGGATTACATGGAGCAGCGGGCGGCCCAAGCCAGTACGTCCCAGCAATTACAGAGCGTCAAACCCTCAGCTTCAGCCCCACCACCCAACCCGCAGACTCCTTCAGCCACAGTTCCCCCGGCCAAGGTTCCCACCGCGGCGGCTCCGCCCGTCGTCGTCCCGGCCGTCCCTCCCGCAGCGCCGCCCCCCGCCGTCGTGAGGCCCACCTCTACGCCGATTCCGACGCCGGTCCCCTCACCGAGTTCCTCTCGGCCGTCACCGCCCCGGGTCGATGTGCCCGCGCCGGTTGACGCCTCGGTCAAGGACATAAGTGCCGGCCCACGGACTGTCACCATGGGAGTCACTTTCACCGTTGGGGGATCACAAGCTTTGGGACCGGGCAAGGTGGTCTTCTCGGTGGGAAGGGCGGAGTCGATCCCCATGAAGCTCGTCGATGCCCCGGAAGGTTGGTCCTGCTCAGTGCAGGCCTCGAACGTGGTTACTTGCACTACTCCATCCATCCAGCGAAGGGAACTGCACTTTCAGGTGACCGCAGTGAGCCAACGGCGAAGTCAAGGCGGTGTCCTGACGTATTCGCTCAGTGGCCAGGGAATCGCCCCCGGTGACTTTGTGCATAAGTACTGACCTCAAATTCCTTGCCCCTGCCGCGTCACGAAATCACGGTTCGAAGCACTGATGTCGTGCTGGCCTTGACTGAGGAGGCAGCACGTAGGCGAATAAGGGACGTATGACAACGGCGGCAAAGTAATGGTTCGGGTTCTGGTGACTGGCGTCGGAAGACCTGCAGGCAACTCCTTGGCCCGCCAATTGATGGATCGTGGCCATTGGGTACTCGGCGTCGATGCGCACCCGGTGGAGGCTTCCGTCGCCCACGCAGTGTCAGTCGTATCGCAGCCACATGTCCCCGGCTACCTCTGGGAACTACGCGGGCTCGCCGCGATCCATGACATCGAGGTGGTTGTTCCCACTGCCCGTGATGAGCTCCTGGTGGTGTCCGCGGCCAAGAATCATTTCGCCCCTGGTGTGGACGTGCTCATCGCCGATCCGGCACCTCTTCGGGTAGTGCATGACAAGTATCTGGCCATGCAGCGACTGGTGGCTGCCGGCATCCCCGTGGTGGGGTTCGGATTGCCGGGAGAATTCGGGTCGATCAATGAGGCGATGGTCCAGCTCGGCGGGACGCTGGTGGTGAGGCCAAGGGTTTCCAAGGGTGGACTGGGTGCACGGGTCCTGAAAAGGAGAAGCATTGCGGGGCACGCAGCCGTGAACTGGTCAGCCTTGGATGATTCCTGGATGGTGCAAAGATTTACTCCCGGCCCTGCCTACCTCCCTACGGTCCTGCGCCACGCCCTCAGCGGAGGTGTCGCCGACGTCGTGGTTGTCTTGGAGAAGACCGGGCAGGTTGGCAGTAGGGGAATCCGGAGAGCCTACCGCGATTCCATCCGTCGTGTGGACCTGCCGGATGTGGCCCGGCTGGCGGGCGCGGCAGCCGCGGCATCGCAGTTGTCTGGACCGGTCGGTCTCGCGATCCGGCGCAGGCCGGATGGAAGCCCGGTGGTGCTGGGGATTGAGGCCGGGTTTGGTGCGCATAGTGCTTGGGCGCCGGAGCTGGTCGACGGAGTCATGCGGCCGTATGCGACAGAAGGGTCCCGGATGGCTCGTTGATGCCATGGCGCCGGAATGTGAGACGCGTTGCGGCGGACGGGTTTTTTGAGGGTAATATCCCCTAGGAAACAAGTAACCCGGCTCACAGTATCCAGCGCAGTGTACGAGTCAAACCAGATCCCGAAGGTAAGTATCTATGGTTCACACTGCCCATCAAGACACCGATCTCGCTGCCGAACTTCGCGCCGACGTTCGCCGGCTCTCCACCCTTCTGGGTGAGTCCCTGGTCCGGCAGCATGGCCCCGGGCTCCTTGCCCTGGTGGAACAGGTTCGCTTGCTGACCAAGGAATCCAAGGAAGCCGCACGAGGCGGTGCCGATGCCACCGGTCCCTGGAGCGCGCACGACGTCGTAGCCCAGGTCCGCGAACTCCTCGCCTCCCTGCCACTTGACCAAGCGACCGACTTGGTCCGTGCTTTTGCGTTCTACTTCCACCTCAGCAACGCTGCCGAACAGGTTCATCGTGTTCGCGGCCTCCGGACCCGCCAGGAAAAGGATGGTTGGCTGGCAAAGGCAGTCTCGGAGATCGCCAACAAAGCCGGATCCGATGTCCTGCAGGATGTCATCAACGAACTCGATGTTCGCCCGATTTTTACGGCACATCCCACCGAGGCTTCACGGCGATCGGTGCTGGACAAGATCCGGAAGCTCTCGGACGTCCTCGCTGAACCGACCGCGGAGGGGACTTCCCTGCGACGGCGCCAGGACCGCCAGCTCGCAGAGATCATCGACCAGATGTGGCAAACAGATGAGCTCCGCCAAGTGCGCCCCACTCCCGTGGATGAAGCCCGCAACGCGATCTACTACTTGAACAACATCCTGACCGATGCCATGCCGGAGATGCTCACTGACCTGGCGGAACTCTTGGCCGAGCACGGTGTGGCGCTGCCTGCCGGTGCCGCGCCGCTACGGTTCGGGTCTTGGATCGGCGGCGACAGGGACGGGAATCCGAACGTTACGGCAGCCGTCACCCGGGAAATCCTGCAACTGCACAACCAGAACGCCGTGCGGATCAGCATTGCCCTGATCGATGAACTCATCTCGGTGCTCTCCAACTCCACTGCTCTCTTCGAGGCGGACCAAGCCCTCCTGGATTCCATCGCAGTGGATGTGAAGAACCTGCCCGGCCTGGATAAGCGGGTTCTTGAACTCAACGCCCAAGAGCCCTACCGGCTCAAGCTGACGTGCATCAAGGCCAAGATGATGAACACGGGCCGCCGCGTCGCGGCGTCCACCCATCACGAACCCGGACGCGATTACGCCACCACGTCGGAGCTCTTGGCCGAGTTCGCGTTGCTTGAGGACTCGCTGCGTAACCACTCCGCCGGACTGGTTGCCGACGGCGCATTGGCAAGGGTTCGCCGCGCATTGGCAGCTTTTGGTTTGCATCTGGCCACCCTCGATATCCGCGAACATGCCGACTACCACCACGACGCCGTCGGGCAGCTGGTCGATCGACTGGGCGGCGAGAAGCCCTACGGTTCCCTGTCCCGGGCCGAGCGTTTTGAGTTCCTGGGCGCTGAGTTGGCTTCCCGGCGGCCATTGTCCGGCCACCCGATCACGCTCCAAGGCACGGCAGACGGAACCTACGACGTGTTCCGCAGCATCCGCCATGCCCTGCACACCTACGGGCCCGACGTCGTGGAAACATACATCATTTCCATGACCCGTGGCGCCGACGACGTCTTGGCAGCAGCCGTGCTGGCCCGTGAAGCGGGCTTGATCGACCTCTTTGGAGCAACGCCCTACGCCAAAATCGGCTTCGCGCCCCTGCTGGAGACCGTTGAAGAGCTACGTGCTTCCGCCGAGATCGTTGACCAGCTACTCTCCGATCCGTCCTACCGGGAATTGGTACGTCTCCGCGGCGATATCCAGGAAGTCATGCTCGGGTATTCCGACTCCAATAAGGAATCCGGTGTGATGACCAGCCAGTGGGAAATCCACAAAACCCAGCGCAAGCTGCGGGACATCGCGGCAAAACACGGGGTGCGGGTCCGTCTCTTCCACGGCCGCGGTGGCTCAGTAGGACGCGGCGGGGGACCCACCTACGATGCCATCATGGCCCAGCCGAACGGCGTTCTTGAAGGGGAAATCAAGTTCACGGAGCAAGGCGAGGTTATCTCCGATAAGTACTCCCTCCCGGAGCTTGCCCGGGAAAACCTTGAGCTCTCCTTGGCCGCAGTCATGCAGGGTTCGGCGCTGCACCGGACCCCGCGAACCTCCGACGATGAGCGGGAGCGTTACGGCAGCGTCATGGAAATCATTTCCGACGCCGCGTTCGCCCGGTACCGCTCCTTGATAGACGATCCCGAGCTGCCCGCCTACTTCCTTGCCTCGACGCCTGTGGAACAACTGGGGTCGCTGAACATCGGCTCACGGCCTTCCAAGCGCCCTGACTCCGGCGCCGGATTGGGTGGCCTCCGCGCCATTCCTTGGGTCTTCGGCTGGACCCAGTCCCGCCAGATCGTCCCTGGCTGGTTCGGTGTGGGCTCGGGCCTGAAGGCGGCACGGGAAGCAGGGAACACGGAACAGCTGATGGAAATGACGGAGCGCTGGCACTTCTTCCGTTCGGTGATCTCCAACGTGGAGATGACGCTGGCCAAGACAGACATGGAGATCGCGGGCCACTACGTTTCTTCCTTGGTTCCTGAGGAGCTGCACCGCCTTTTCCACCTGATCCGGGACGAGTACGAGCTCACCGTGGCAGAGATCGAACGGCTCACCGGTGAGGCCGAACTGCTGGACGCCCAGCCCATGCTGAAAAGGTCGCTGGAGATCCGTGACCAGTACCTGGATCCGATCAGCTACCTGCAGGTGGAGCTCCTCCGCCGGGTCCGTGAAGAGTCGGTGTCCGGCAACGAGATAGACGAGCGGCTTCAACGGGCCATGCTCATCACCGTCAACGGCGTGGCCGCCGGCCTGCGAAACACCGGGTAGCCGGTTAGGGTGGTGGGATGCCGTCGTTCCAGACCAAGTTGAAGATCACGGGCCTCAAGCCAGGGAACGCGCCCGAGTCCGTGATGGCAGCAGCGGTGGAAGCCTTGGAAACCCGCCACCATGTGGAGGCCAACCAACTCGATATCGTTGGGGGAGTGCCGCAGCTCACCCTCCGTTTCCTGGTCGATGCGCGTGATTACATTGGCGAGAACGACGACGCCCGGACATCGGCCGCGATGATGCGCGACGCCGTCGAACGCGTTGCGCTGACCGGGAACCTCTACGTCTTGCGCCGCAACCGTGGTCGCTGGGCCCCTGTCTAGCCTCCGGCAGGGGCCGGCGCTGCCGGGCGTCACTCGGGGCTGGGGGCCTCGCCGTCGAACCCTTCTTCCACTGGGGAACGGCTGCCTCGGCGGCGTGTCGCGATGAGTCCCACCACCACACCGATGAGCAAGCCGGCCGCGGCTCCGATCATCGAGCTTGCCCAGAACGGCAGCTTGGTCGCTGAACCGGTGAAGTAGCCCAGACCTACCTGCCACACAGACCAGAACACGGCGCCGAGCCCGGCACAAAGGCTGAACCCGCGCACGGATACGTTTGCGATGCCGGAGGCGGCCGACGTCGCCAGCCGTCCCGCCGGGATGAACCGCCCACCGATAATCGCGCCATACGTTGAGGATCTTCCGGCCTTTGCGATGGCTCGGTGGACTCCAATATGCAGGCGGCGGCCCCACGTCCATCTGTCCAGGACGTGGCTGATGCGTCGCTTGAACAGCATGAAAACGGCCATATCCCCGAGCCAGGAAGCGATCGCGGCCAGGAGGAGCAAGAGCCACACGTTGACATGGTTGTCGGCCGCCAAAGCTCCGCCGGTGATGACCATCATTTCTGAAGGGATTGGCGGGAAAATGGCGTCGGCCATCACCATGGGTACGATCCACAGGTAGATTGCGGATCCCCACGTATCCGGGGCGGTGATGTCCATGCGCACAAGGTACCGCACTTGCCGCCCGGACGCTGCGGCGAAAGACTGACGGCATGCGAATCGAACTCCTGCAGGGCGATATCACCAAGCGCGACGTCGATGTGATCGTCAATGCTGCCAACTCCTCCCTACTCGGTGGAGGGGGAGTGGACGGTGCCATCCACAGCGCAGCCGGACCGGAACTGCTGGCAGCCTGCCGCGAGCTGCGCAGAACGGAACTGCCCGGCGGACTGCCGGTGGGCTCGGCCGTCGCGACTCCGGCGTTCAGGCTTCCGGCCCGCTGGGTGGTGCACACCGTGGGGCCCAACCGTCATGCCGGCCAAACCGATCCGGCCCTGTTGGCGTCCTGTTTCGTGGAGAGCTTGAGGGCCGCGTCCGGGCTCGGCGCCCGATCCATCGCGTTCCCCGCGATTAGTGCGGGGATCTATGGCTGGGACGCCGAACAAGTTGCAAGGATAGCGTTCGACGCCGTCACGTCCTTCGGGTCGCCCTCAGCGGCTGCCATGTCAGGCAGTCAGCTCGATGTTGTGGAGTTCGTGCTCTTTTCGGAGAGGACCGCGGCGGCCTTCCGCGCAGTGTTCGAGGCCGGCGCCTAGCGTGCTTCGCTGAGCTCCAACTGGCTGCGGTATTCCACGGGGTGGTTGCTGATGGGGTCCACAAAGGAGATACCGCGTGCCAACAATTGAAGGGGTTTGCTGTAGTCGTCCGGCGCCTTGTCCAGCAGGTCAGGGTAGAACGCATCGTTGACGATTCCCAGCCCGAGCGAGGCCATGTGCACCCGTAATTGGTGGGTCTTTCCGGTGTGGGGCTCAAGGCGGTAGAGCGCGCGCTGGTGCGTTCCGGCGTCGAACGTCCTTGTCTGTTCGATGCGGGTTTCCGCGTTCGGTTCGCCGTCGATGACTTCAGCGAGCAGGTAGCTGCGGGACTTGGTCATCCGGTTGCGGACCACAGCAGGGAACTCGACGGCGGGATATCCTGCGGCGGGCGCGGCGGCGGACACACACTCGTATTCCTTCCGGACCTGCCGCTTTTCAAACAGCACCTGGTATTTGCCCCGCGTCTCAGGGTTGGTGGAGAGCAGCAGGAGGCCGGCGGTCATGCGGTCCAGGCGGTGCATGGGAATTAGGTCGGGAAGGCCGAGTTGGTTCCGGAGCCTTACCAGCGCCGATTCCTGGATGTACGTTCCGCCGGGGGTGGTGGGGAGGAAATGCGGCTTGTCCACCACGAGGATGTGTTCGTCCTGGTGGAGGATGGAGATTTCCACCGGGAGCCGGGTCTCTTGGGGCAACGTCCGGTAGTACCAGATGAAGGTGTGGTCCTCGAGCTTGGTGCTCCGGTCCAGCCGTACGCCGCCCTCGCCCACGATCTCGCCGGCGTCGAACCGGTCCTCAATGCCTTGGGGGTCGATGTGGCCCCAGCGATGCATCATGTAGTCCATCGCAGTGTCCCACGGACCCTCGGCAGGCAGGCGCAGGCGGGTAGCGTTCACGCCGTCGCGCACAGGAAGGGGGGATTGCATCACCGGTCAATTCTATCGGCCCCGCGTTGTGGGGCCCGCTCTCCATGGATTGGGCTCGACTGAGCGGGTAGAGCGGGCCTGGCAAGGGCATGAAACCGAACATAAAAAACTTCTTGACAATAAAAATTGTCGGTTGGCATACTGGAAGCATGTTGGACATCGAAGTGATCGAGGATCCCGCGGCGGCGGAAGCCTCGTTGGACCCGATCCGTACGCGCATCCTTCAAGAGCTCACCGAGCCTGCGTCGGCCACTCAGTTGGCTGCCCGGATCGGACTTCCGCGCCAGAAGGTGAACTATCACCTCAAGGCCCTGGAGGGGCACGGGCTGGTGGAGCTGGTGGAGGAGCGCAAGAAGGGCAACGTGACCGAGCGGGTGTTGCGCGCTACGGCGGCTTCCTACCTGATCTCGCCGGTTGCGTTGGCGTCGGTAGCCCCTAATCCGGCCCGCTTTGCAGACAGGTTCTCCGCATTCTGGCTCCTGGCCTTGGCTGCGCGCACGGTGCAGGAGATGGGCAAGCTCATCGCCGGTGCCGCCGCGGCAAAGAAGAAATTGGCCAGCTTCGCGATCGACGGCGAGATCACTTTTCGCTCGGCCGCCGAACGCGCGGCCTTCGCTGAAGAACTCGGGGTGGCGGTGACGGGTCTCGTGGATAAGTATCACGACGGCGGTGCTGACGCACTGGCCAGCGGCGCGCGCAAGCACCGGCTCGTCGTCGTACTTCACCCAACACTCAAATCGACCACGCGCTGAACAAGTTCCTCAGGGAACATGCAACAGAAAAGGACCACAGCAATGACTGAGGATAGGAAATTTGAAATCGTCGCCGACACTGCGCTGCCCGGCACCCCGGAGCGCGTGTGGCAGGCAGTCACCCAGGACACCGCGGCCTGGATGTTCCCCACGGATCAGTGGCCGGCCGTGAAGACCGTGGAGGAGTACCCGAGCCATCTGGTGACGCGTATGGAAGGTCCTGACGGTTGGTTCAACCAGTTGGAACACGTCCTTGAGCCGCTGGATGGTGGCCGTGCCCAACTGCACTACGTCCATAGCGGGATCTTCGCCGATAACTGGGACGAGCAATATGACGGCGCCAGCAAGCACACCGCGTTCTACCTCCACACGCTGGGTCAATATCTGCAGCACTTTGATGGCAAAGCGGTGGTCTTTACCGACGTCCAAGGACCCGGTGCGTCGCAAGTTCCCGATGGATTTCTCCAGTTGAAGAACGCGCTGCGAGTGGACGGGCTGAGCGAAGGGGCGTCTTTTGATGTGGAGCTTGACGGCGTCGGGCGGTTGAGCGGGGAGGTGGACTATTCCAACGAGAACTTCCTCGGCCTGCGAACTGCCGATGCCCTGTACCGGTTCTTCGGCAGGAACGCGTTCGGCGCTCCGGTGGGGATGACCGTCCACGACTTCTCGGGGTCCAGCGACGCCGAGCTCACCGCGAAGACGTGGGGCGCGTTCCTGGAAAAGGTGTACGCGTAAGGGCTGGGTGGGCTATGGCGTCCAAGCTCGAGCCATGGACTCGAGTGCTGCGTCATATATCGCGTCCCAGTCGGTATCCGGGTGGTTCATCTGGGCAAGCTCAAGGCTGACCAGCCCGTGGACTTGCCCCCAGATGGCCGTCGCCACCATTTCCGGGCTGGCGGTGCGTAGCCGCCCCGCCGTTTGTGCGCCGGTTACCGCCTCCACGAGGGGGAGGATGGCATCCCCGGCGACTTCCGGCGTCGGGCTGCACCCCACGTAGGCGGTCAACGCGCCGCCGAACATGAGCCGGTAAAGGGCCGGATGCGCCAACGCCCACGTGCGGTACGCCAGTCCTAGTCCCCGGAGCCCATCGCCGGCCGCGCGTCGTTGTGACTCGCCGAAGGAGCGGAAACCGTCGTCGACGGCGGCCGTCAGCAGCTGCGATTTCCCGCCGAACAAGGAGTAGATCGCCGTGGTGGAGGTTTCCGCCGCGGCTGCCACGTCGCGGAGGGTCACTCGAGCGGGTCCTTCACGGTCCACGAGTTCCGCCGTGACCGCCAGTAACTGTTCCCGCACGCGCTGGTCATGAACGATGGGTCTTGCCATGAGACAAAGTATTTCATAACATCGTTCCGTAACACCGTTACATAACAGTGTTACATAACTTCCCCGAACGAAGGATGTGGCATGGCACAGGAGGTCTTCCCAGGGCGGTTCACGGCGGACATTGGGCGCGAGTCTGTCACTGTTTTCCTTATCGGCATGCGGGCCAACAGGTGGTGGAAAGCGCGCCGCATTACAAGAGTGGCCTCGTCCATGACCGTGATGATGCGCCATCTGGCCACTCACCCGGGCTCGGGATTGTTGGGTAGCGAACAGTGGTTCGGGAGGACCACCATCCTGCTGAGCTACTGGGAAAGTCCTGAGCATCTGAGGCGGTTTGCGGCCGATAAGGACTCGCCGCATCTTGGCCCTTGGCGCACGTTCATGAAGCAGGTTGCCGGCAGCGGCGACGTGGGCGTATGGCACGAGACGTACCAGGTGCCGGCGTCGGGAATTGAAGTTGTGTACAACGGCATGCCACTGTTCGGTCTGGCGAAAGCCACGTCCCATGTCCCCGTAGGGCCGCGAAGCAACACCGCGAAGCAACGCATGGGCTCCACAGCCAAGACCGTGCCGGTCCCGGGCGCCTAAGCGACGGCGGCTCGCGCTTAAGCGACGGCGACGGCGGGCGGTTGCCCCGTCGCGAGGTCGCGGCGAAGGTGGGGCGCGGCGTCGAGCTTGTCCTGGGCGGCTCGGATCGCAAGAATCGCGGCCTCCAACTTAGCCGGCGGAAGGGTGAATGGAACGCGGAGGTATTGCTCGAAAGCGCCTCCCACCCCAAATCGCGGACCGGCGGCCAACCGCACTCCAAAGTCCGGGGCCAGTACCGTAAGGGCAGTGCTGGACGGCGTCGGCAACCGGCACCAGACGGTGAGCCCGCCGCGCGGCCGTTCCGCCTCCCAGCTGGGCAAATGTTCGCCCAACAAGCCCAGCAAGTATTCCCGGTTTTCCCTCAGTGCCGACAGGCGCTCATTCAGGGGCTCGTCAAAAGACCTGACCAGGCGGGCCGCGGCCAACTGCTCCACAACGGGTCCGCCCAGATCCATGATGGCCCTGACCGAAACGAACCGGGCGATCAGATCTTCCTCTGCCCGGATCCACCCGGTCCTCAGGCCGGCCCAGTGGGACTTGCTCAGTGAACCAATGGACACCACACCCGGCCCGAAAGAGGCCATCGGGGCTGTGCGGACGTCGTCGAGATTCAGGGCGCGCAGTGTCTCGTCGACCACAAGCACCGTACCGGCAGCAGCGGCGGCGCGCACCAAGACCCGGCGCTGCAGGTCGGACATGACCCGCCCGGTGGGGTTATGGAAATCGGGGACGAGGTAGGCCATCGCCGGGCGTTGTTGCCTCATGGTGGTCATCATGGCGTCCATGTCCCAGCCCGGCGAAGTCCTGGAAGTGATCCCGGGAAGTCCCACGGGCGACGGTTTACAGCCTGCGGCGCGAATGGCGTCCAGGGCGTTGGGATAGGTGGGGTGTTCCACGAGCACTTTGTCCTGTTTGCCGGCGAGGGTCCGCAGCACGATGTTCAATGCATGCTGCGCTCCCGAGGTCACAAGGATTTGCTCCTCTGTGGTCGGCACGCCCTCGGCGCAGTACTTCTCCGCGATCGCCTTCCTCAGGGCCACGACCCCCACGGCGTCGTATCCGAAGCCGGGAAGCAGTGCCGGTAGGTCGGTCAGGGCGTCCGCGAACGCCCGATGGACCACTTCGCCCGCCGCGGGGAGCGAGGCGTAGGCAAAGTCCGTAAGCCCCTCCGGTATGGCCAGGCCTGGCGCGCTGACCGGTGACGTCCGGTGGGGGATGCACGTCCGGCCCCGACTGCCTTGGCCAGCGGTGAGAAAGCCCTGCTCGCGAAGGGCGGCATACGCCGCGGTGACAGTGGTGCGGCTGAGGTCAAGCGCTTGGGCAAGAGCCCGCTCGCTGGGCAGCGCAACGTCCAACGGGATGCGCCCGTCCATCACCAGCAAGCGGACGACGTCGGCGAGCTCGCGGTAGGCGGGAAGGGCGCCGGAGTTCCATGGCCCCAAGAGGCGAACGAGCGCGGTGGGATTCAAGGAGCCAACCATAAGACCAGTATTCCAAACTGGCTATGGAATACAAGGCCAGTTTTTACGATGATTGTTCAATGACACGACGACTTACGCAACTCCTGATAGGCCTCGCCATGTATGGCATCTCCTTGGCGATGTTTATCCGCGCCGGGCTGGGCCTTGATCCCTGGGACGTGTTCCACCAGGGCATTTCCCAAAAGACCGGCTTCAGCATCGGCGTCGTCGTTATCGCGGTCAGCTTCGTTGTCCTCCTGCTGTGGATTCCTTTGCGGCAGATGCCCGGCATCGGGACCATTGCCAACGCCGTCCTTGTAGGCGTTTTCGCGGACCTTGGCCTGTGGGCCATTCCTGCGTTTTCGCACCTCGGCGGCCAGATCGCCATGCTCGCCGGAGCAGTGATCCTCAACGGAATCGCCTCGGCCTGCTACATCGGGGCACGCTTGGGCCCGGGAGCGCGTGATGGATTGATGACCGGCCTGGTCCGGCGAACCGGGTGGTCCGTCCGGTTGGTGCGAACAGGAATTGAAGTGGCGGTCCTTGCCATTGGGTGGCTGCTGGGCGGCTCTGTGGGTGTAGGGACCGTGGTCTACGCGCTGGCAATCGGCCCGATTGTGCAATTGCTGCTGCCGAGGTTCATGGTGCCGGAGGTGGCCCGCGTGCCAGCTGAGGTTACGTCTGCTGCGGCTTAGGGAACCGGTTGGCAGCGGGGGCAGAAGTAGATGTCCCGCTCCTCCGTCCCGTCGGGAGCCGCGAGAAGTGCGCGCCTGACCATGGTGCCGCAGCGCCTGCAGGGCTGGCGTTCCCGGCCATACACCCAGTAGCCGGGCCGCATCGCCCGCGGCCCAAGCGTGGTCCGTCGGCCAGGACCAAGGTTTTCGCCGAGGAGCCGCTTGGCATCGTTGACGATTTTGGCCAGATCCGGGACCGACCCCACAGGCAAGGTGGGATGGACACCGGAAAGGAAGCAGGCCTCACAACGGTAGATGTTGCCGATCCCTGCCAGCTTGCGTTGGTCCAACAGAGCGAACCCCACCGGGACGTCCGGTTCGGCCTGGAGCCTGCGCAAGGCTTCTGCCTCGTCCCAATCCGGGCCGAGCAAGTCCGGCCCTAGGTGGCCGACGATCTTGTCCTCATCGGCGGTCGGAACCACTTCCAGGATGCCTAAGGAAAAGCCGACGGCATCTGCTGAGACGGTCCGGAGAACACAACGAGCGGTGTGGCCGGGCTTGGTCCACCGGCCCCCCGGGGGATAAATCATCCAGTTCCCCTCCATTTTGAGGTGCGAATGGATGGTCAAGGCGCGGGGCTTCCTGCTGGCACCGGCTTCTTCGTCGGCAGGCCCAGTGAGCCGCATGAGCAGGTGCTTTCCCCGTGGAACCACCTCTGTCATGGTCCAGCCCGACAGATTGAGCGTGGCGAAACGGGGCACGCGGAAGTCCGAGGCGGTGATTTTTTGCCCTGCCAGTACCTGGTTGAGCCGGTCGGCGGCCCGCCAGATGGAATCGCCTTCAGGCACGGATCCGGAGTCCCTTCGGAGTTGAGTAAGCGCCGGCTGACGTCAGCGCCGCGGCAATGGGCGTGTCCAAGAGGTCGTGTCCGTTGACCTTCTCCATGAAGAGCTTGTCCACCGCGCCGCGGCGGACCACCCCGACGAGCGCCTCGGCGGCGACTCCCAACGCGGCGTCGTCGTTACTGAAAGTGAGCAGCGTCTTGCCGCCGCGTTCCACATAGAGGACCAGTGCGCCGTCGACCATCACCACCAGCGCCCCGGCCTTCCTCCCCGGACGATGGCCCGAACCGGCGTCCACCGATACAGCCGGCCAGGGGAGCGCAGCCCCGTAGGGGTTGGCGGGATCAGTAGCGGCCAGGGCCAACGCGACCGGTTCGGCGTTGGCAACACGGGCGTCCTCAGTGAAGGACCGCAGCCGGTCAACTGTGGCAGGAACAGCGAACTGTGCCGCCCCGAGGTGTTCGATGAAGTAGCCACGGCGGCAGCGGCCGGCCTCTTCAAGCCGGGCCAGTACCTTGTACATGAGGCCGAAACCGCCGATGATGTTCTCTGCCATGACGGAACCGCGGGTCACCACTCCGTAGCGGTCCAGCAGCAACTCGGCGGTGCCGCGTGCGTGGATGGTGGGGTCGAGCTCGGGTGCTGGTAGCGCTGCCCAGCGTCCCACGGCCGACGGCGGCACGGCCGCAGCGCCCGCGGCGGAGCCGAACCGTCCTCCCGTGAGGCCGGGTGATCCGAGAAGTCCAGTGCCATGGGAGCGGCCCAGCCTGCTCATGCGCGGTGCCCGCGCCCGGGGAGCCTTGGCCACTTGCCGGTGGGCGGTTTTACCACCGGAAATCATGGCACGGACCGGCGCGAACGTATCGCCCGTGACCCGCCCGGCCCAGACCAGATCCCACAGCGCGGTGACCACGGCCTCGTCGCTGAGCACGGCGTCCATGCCGCCTGCCACGTCTGTCAATTGCCTGAAGAAGTAGCCGCCCCCAGCGCTGAAGTGATCCAACAGCCGTTGTTGGGCGTCGACGGGCTCAAAGTCGGGTGCAGGGTTGAGTGTCAGTTCGGCAGAATCGGCGACGTGGAGGCTGATCCACCCATCGTTGCCGGGCAAGGAGCCGGCTCCGGACCACAGAAGTTCGCCGGCGGCCATCAGCTCATCGAGCATGGCAGGTTTGTAGTCAGCGACACGGCTGGCGAGCACCAAGGGTTCCCACGCTGACGCCGGAACCGGAACGCCGGATAGCTGGTCCACAGCGGTGATAATGCCGTCCAGCCCGCGCAACGCCTGGCTCCGGGACGTGCCCGGCGCCGTGACGTTTTGCCACGCGGGCAGGAAACGACCATAGGCTGCTGTGTCCACCGGTTCCACTTCAGCCCGGAGAGCGGCCAGGGAGCGACGCCGCAGTTTCCGCAGGACCTCGGCGTCGCACCATTCACTGGATGGCGGAGCGTCAACGCTCATGACCTCCACGTCAACGGCATCGGTGGCCGCCGGTTCCGCGACGGCGTGCGGCCGGAATTCGCCTTCCACCACGCGGCCGTCACCGGCTAGGCGTTTCAGCGCGGTGTTGACCACGGCGACCCCAAGCCCAAGCCGGGAGGCCGCTTCCGCGGCAGTGAAGGGTCCGTGGGTGCGTGCGTACCGTGAAACAAGGTCACCCAAAGGATCATGGACGGGCTCGATGAAAGCGAGGGGAACGCCCATGGGAAGCGGGACTCCAAGGGCATCACGGAGCCGGGCAGCATCTTCAACAGCCGCGAAGCGCACGACGCCGCCAATGGTCACTTTGAGCGCCCGGTTGGCTTTCTGTAGCGACGCCAAGTGGGCGCCGGCGTCGGGCGTCCCGGCGTCGGGCGTTTCCTCAAGCCGCTCCGCTACCTCGGCGACAGTCAGGGGACCCAGCAAGCGCAACAGGTCCGCGACTCCTTCCATTCCGCGGACCTTGCGGTCCGGGGCAAGCCGTTGCAACTCCCGCTCGGTGGAATCGATGACGGCGGCGTCGAGCAGTTCCCGGAGCTCCACGCGGCCCAAGAGTTCGTTGAGGAGGGTCGAGTCCAGGGCGAGGGCGGCTGCCCGGCGTTCTGCGAGCGGGGAGTCGCCTTCGTAAAGGAACTGCGCAACGTAGCCGAACAGCAGGGACTTCGCGAAAGGGGAGGGCTGTTGCGTTGTAGTTTCGACGATCCGCAACTCACGCCGCTCCACGGATGCCGCGATGTCCTTGAGGGCAGGCAGATCGTAAACATCCTGCAGGCATTCGCGAACGGTCTCGAGCACGATGGGGAACGAGGGATACTTACGGGCGACATCCAGCAGTTGCGCTGAACGTTGGCGCTGCTGCCACAATGGTTGGCGTTTGGCCGGGTTCTGCCGTGGCAGCAACAACGCCCGGGCAGCACACTCCCTGAATCTGGACGCAAAGAGGGCGCTGCCGCCTACTTCGGCTGTGACGATCTGCTCAAGTTCATCCGGTTCAAAGAGGAACAGCTCCGCACCGGGCGGCTCGTCCTCCATCATGGGGACGCGCAGGACGATGCCATCGTCCGCGGCCATGGCCGATCCGTCCAAGCCGTAACGCTGTTGGAGCCGCTGGCCGACGGCCAAGGCCCAAGGCGCGTGGACCGGCATGCCGAACGGGCTGTGGAGGACCACCCGCCAGTCGCCGAGTTCGTCATGGAACCGTTCAACCACCAAGGTTCGGTCACTGGGCACAATCTCCGTGGCTTCCTTTTGCTCCCTGAGGTACTGGAGCAGGTTGCTGGCGGCGAAAGCGTCCAGGCCGCTGGCTTGGCAGCGTTCCATGGCTGGTGCGTCGTCGGCAGCGGAGAGTTCCCGGATGAAGGCACCCAGGGCGCGGCCCAGATCCACGGGACGGCCCAGTGAGTCGCCCTTCCAAAAAGGAAGCTTGCCGGGCTGGCCGAAAGCAGGGGAGACAAGGACCCGATCATGGGTGATGTCCTCGATCTTCCAACTGGTGGCTCCGAGGGCGAAGACATCGCCCACGCGCGACTCGTAGACCATTTCTTCATCGAGCTCGCCGACGCGGCGACCACCTTTTGCCGCTCGCGCGGAAGCGGTGGGTTCGCCGCCCGCCGCTGCTCCGGGAGAGGCGGAACCCTCCACCTCAGTGCCGATGATGTAGACGCCGAACAGGCCTCGGTCCGGAATGGTGCCACCGGACGTAACGGCAAGGCGCTGGGCCCCCGGCCTGCCTTCGATGGTCCCGGCATGCCTGTCCCAGATGATGCGGGGCCGTAGCTCAGCGAATTCGTCGGAAGGGTAACGCCCTGCCAAAAGGTCCAGCGTGGCCTCGAACGCGGAGCGCGGCAGGCTGGCGAACGGAGCCGACCGCCGTACGGTGCTGAACCACTTCTCGACGTCGATACTTCCCAATGCTGTGGCGGCCACCGTTTGCTGGGCGAGGATGTCCAAAGGATTAGTGGGGATGCTGAGCCGTTCGATCTGGCCACTGAGCATCCGTTCCACCGTAACGCTGGTGTGCAGGAGGTCCGCGCGGTGCTTGGGGAACAAGACGCCCTCGGAGATTTCACCCACCTGGTGCCCGGCACGCCCCACCCGCTGGAGTCCGCTGGCCACTGAAGGTGGCGACTCGACTTGGATCACCAGGTCCACGGCGCCCATGTCGATGCCGAGTTCCAGCGACGATGTGGCAACAACGCAGCGCAGCCTGCCGGATTTGAGGTCGTCCTCGATCATGGCCCGTTGGTCTTTGGACACGGAGCCGTGGTGGGCCCGGGCCAGCACAGGATCGGCGCCCGTGGTGCTCCCGGCCTGCGCCATCATGTGCGCCGGGGTGGCCGTGGACGCCGGAACTCCAGGGTTCTCCTCCGGGGCCGCCCATGCACCTCCACCTACTGCCATCAATTGGCGTTCGGCATAGATCTCGTTCAGCCTGGCGGTGAGGCGCTCTGATAGCCGGCGGGAGTTGGCGAACACGATGGTGGACTGTTTGGACAGGACCAGATCCACAATCTGTTCCTCCACATGGGGCCAAATGGAGGCTTGCGGCTGCAACCCTGAAGCCGGGCCCGAATCGAACGCCCCGGCAGCACCCTGCAGGTCGGACATGTCCTCCACAGGGACCGTGACCGTGAGGTTCCAGTTCTTCTTGGACGGAGGGGCCACGATTTCCACGGGCGCTTGTCCGGCAAGGAACTGGGCCACAAGCTCGCGTGGTTGGACGGTTGCGGACAGCCCAATACGCTGGGCAGGCTTTGGCAGCAGTGCATCCAGGCGCTCAAGGGAAACGGCCAAGTGCGCACCGCGTTTGGTGCCCGCGACGGCGTGGACCTCATCGATGATGATGGTGTCCACTTCACTGAGGGTCTCCCGCGCCCGGGAGGTCAGCATGAGGAACAAGGATTCGGGGGTGGTGATGAGGATGTCTGGCGGGGAAGTCAACAGCGTGCGGCGATCAGCCGCCGTCGTATCCCCTGAACGGACGCCGACCGTCACCAAGGGTGCGGGCAAGCCCAGGCGTTTGGCGGTTTGGGTAATGCCGATTAAGGGTGCGCGGAGGTTGCGTTCAACGTCGACGCCGAGTGCCTTCAGGGGCGAGATGTAGAGGACGCGGGTCTTGGTTTTTGGACGCTTGGCGCGGCCCTTGCCGTTGGCTGGAACAGTTTCAAGCCCTGGGAGCGTGTCCGAGGGGGTGGAGTGCAGCCTGTCCAACGCCCAGAGGAAGGCAGCGAGCGTTTTGCCCGATCCTGTTGGCGCCACCACCAAGGCGTGGGAGCCGGACGAGATTGCGTTCCATGCGCCGTCCTGAGCTGGGGTGGGCGCCGAAAAAGCGCCGAGGAACCATTCCCTGGTTGCCTGGCTGAAACGGCCCATGGCGCCCGCCTGCGCCTGCTGCTCCTGCATTCCTCCATCATGCCCCACGGCCCCGACAGAATAAGACGGGACCGTGGGATGGAGAGATTAGACGGCTTGGAACGCCGTGATTGTCAGGAGCTTGATTCCGGCATTGCTACATGCGCCATGGGGCTCGGCCACGAACAACGAGGCTGTGTCGTTGGGCGGGTAGATGCGGAACCCCGCTGCAGCGACCTTGGTGCAGTCACCGTAGTTCCCGGCCTGGGTATAACGGATTTGGGCCCACGCGGACTTGCCCGGAGCGAGGTTGACGGTGGTGACCGGGGTGGTGGTCTCGCGTGTTGCAGCTTCCCCGATCGGTGCCCCGTTCGCATCGGCCGTCAAGGAGACGCCCGCGAACCCTTCGATGGTGCACGCGGTGGTTCCGGTGTTGGTCACGATCAGCTTTTCGTAAACGCTGCCGGCCGCGCCCCCTCCAGTGGGATCGGTGGACGCACTGAGGGATGCCGCCTTGCAGCTCGTAGCCCCGCCGGCTGCCGGTACGGTCGGCACCGAGGTCGCGGTGGTGGATGGAGACTCTGCCATCGGGGTGTTTTCCGGGGCGGTCGCGGGCGTCGACATCGAGGCCGATGGCGTTGCGGAGTTCGGGGAGCTGGGCGGGGCACTGCTCGTCCCGGATGGGCTGGGGCTTGCCCCGCACGCCGCAATAAGCAGCAGCGAGGCGGCCGCCGTCGTCGTAAGAAGGCCGGTTTTAATGCGCTGAGTCCACATGCGCACTAGCCTTGCGGCGGCCGTGACGGGAGTCAATTGAGCCACGGTCAAGAACTCGGATTGGCGGCCGGATCGTGATGTTTGGCGCGGGCTGCCCGCGCGCCTGCCACGGCGCTTGCCGCGATGGTGATGAGTGCGCCCAGGATCAGTGCCGACCCTTCGCCGGGTTCGAGGAGTTTCAGCTGGGAACCAATGGTTGCCGCGGCCACGGGGACGCCCAATTGGGAGGCAGAGAGAACCGCCAAAGCCCCTGGCTGGCCCAGGAAACGCATGGCCCCGTGGATCAGGAGAGTCCCGACGCCCAAAGACACGCCCAAGGCAATCATCTGCGGATGGCTCCCCAACTCGCTCAGGTCCAGCGACGCCCCGAGCCACACAAAGAAGACCGGGCCGAGGAATCCGTCGCTGACAGCGAACAACTGGTGGGCCAGGCGCCGCGGTTCTCCAACAGCGGCCACCGCCAGCCCGAAAGCAAAACCCGCCAACATGATCGACACGTGCGTGAACGCGGCCAGTGCCGCCAGGGCGAACAGCAACGTAAGTTGGATCCTCAGTTCCAGGGCAAATTTGCGGTCCTCCGAGACGTCGTGCAGCTTACTGCGCGTTCCGTCCCGTTCCAGCTTTCGCAGGGCCAGGAACAGCGCCGCTGCGCACAATGCGACGGCGGCACCGCCCAACGCGGCCCGACCCGCGTGCGGCGGGTCGACGGCGAGGGGAAGGGCCACGATGCACGCGATGTCAGCGATGGCTACCTGCGCCGTCATGGCCAACACTTTTGGTCCCGAAAGCCGAAGCGAATCGATGATCGGCAGGACCAGTGCTGCCGAGGACGAGGAAAGGAGAACTATATACAACGGAGCATGGGCAGAACCAAAAGCGTAGGCGATGCCAACGCCCAGGCCCACGGCCAGAAGGGCCGTTGCCGATGCCTTGGCCAGACCGCTTCCCAGTGCTGCCCGAATTTTCCTGTCGCGCATGGGCACGTGGGTTCCGGCAACGAACATGATGAGCGCAAAGCCAACATCGGCCAACAAAGTGAACGTGGGATCACCTGAGTCCACCAGCCTGAAACCCGAGCGTCCGATGACGAGCCCCGCAAGGAGTTCGCCCAGAACCACGGGCAAGTGCCACTTGCGCGGCAACGCCATGAGCGGACCCAGGAGGGCCACCGCCGAGATCAGGGAAAGCTGCAAGAACGTCACGAGTGCTCACTTCCACGGTTGGCGGGCTCGAGATTAATGTACTCGCGTTCGCGGAACATTTTTCTCCCCAAAGTCCGTCACAAAATGGACGCCATTGGTACTGAACCGACATGGGGGATAACAAGGGTCCTGCATTTTCCGACGACGGCGACGACCTGCGCCACGTAGGTGACTGGCAACGATGCAGCTATCAAGCTGGATGGAGGTTTCCGGCCGACTGGTTCGTGCCGGAGGTCACCGACCTCGTCCACTTCGGGGGCGACGCCGACCTCGCGCGCTATCACGAGGCGCTGAGACGCTTAGGTGCGGCCCGGGCTTATGGCGGAGTGGGGATCAGGGAGACCCTTCGGGACCTCAGCGCCTACTTCGTTGCGATGGGTATGCCTGTGGACTTCGAGGCGGTGCTCGACCTGGCAGAGGCGTGGGCGGAAGAGCATGAACTGGTCACTCCGTTGAGTTGCACCGACGTTTCAACAGGGCTGTGCACCATAGAACACTTGAAGAAGCTGGTGCATGACCTTTCGCACAGTTCCACGGAGAGGCAATCGAGCCTCAGGATTGCGACGCTGCACCTGGAATGGGCGCCTTGCCATCACACCATGACCATGCCTTTGCTGGCGGAGATCGGGGCGATTGTCGGCGTCGAATTCATGGATGTTGAGGCTGCCGCTGCTGTTCACAGGCAACACCTTTACATCCTTATGCCACGTTCGGAGCAGGGCTATGCTGCGCTCCTCCACGTCTACGGGCGCCTGGAGTACCTGCGGGGAGGGGCGCCCGGGCTCACGAGGATCACCCTTACCCCGCTGCCGGTGGCGAACGCTGTTTACGGTCATCCGTCCGGCGCTGCATCCTTGCGGTGGTGCAACTGCCAACGGCCCTTCGACTGATGCGTACGGCGGGTGCTTGGACTCGCCGTACGCGGTGGAGGCCCGGGGCTTAGTAAACCGGAAGTATTTTGCCGATTTCCCACTGGGCGCCGCCTACGACCTAGCAAGGTGATGAATTCGGCAACATATTTCAGAAACGGGTCTGTCTATGAATGACGTCAAGGCTATCGGTGTGGGCATAAGGCATGCCCGGCGGGCTGCCGGTATAACGCAGGGCACTCTCGCCGATCTGATCGGCACGTCCGCACGCACTATCCACGCCATCGAAACCGGAACAGGGAACCCGTCACTCCGTACGGTTGTCGCGGCTGCCAATGCTGTTGGCCTGCGCCTGGGGACGATTGATGGCTGAGGATCTGGCACAGCTGAAGTTAGATGTGGCCGTAACCCCTCGAAAATGCACCACGAAGCTCCTGAAAAATGCAGAAAACCCCCGGTTTCCCGGGGGTTTTCGTTGGCGGTGACGGTGGGATTTGAACCCACGTTGGCTTTTACACCAAACAACATTTCGAGTGTTGCACCTTCGGCCGCTCGGACACGTCACCAACTGAAATAGGGTACCGGAGTTAGGTCGTGTTCCCCAAAACGCCCTCGTCGGTCCAACGGCGTCAACTTCCGTCTGAAGCGCCCCAGCGATAGATTCATAAGTATCATGACGATCTCCCAGCAGCACGACAAACAGCCCCCAGCGCCCCAAGGCAAGCACCACACTCACCTGCCCGGCGAAGCCCAGGCCTACTGGGTCACAGAGTCGGGGGGCGGCGAGCTGCGCGGTGAGTCCATGCCCACTCCCGGCCCCGGAGAGGCTCTTATCAGGACCCTGTACTCGGGCGTCAGCCGCGGCACGGAGCGGGTGGTCCACGAAGGGCGAGTCCCCGAACGCGTGGCAGAACGAATGCAAGCCCCGCACCAGGAGGGCGACTTCCCGGGCCCGGTGAAATACGGCTACCTGAACGTCGGCGTAGTGGAGCAAGGCCCGCAGGAGTGGATCGGCAAAACAGTTTTCAGCCTCCACCCGCACCAGGATTTCTACGTCATCCCCGCCAACCAGCTCACTGCTGTTCCCGAGGACGTTCCTGCCCGCCGTGCCGTCCTGACCGGCATCGTGGAAGTTGCCATCAATGCACTCTGGGAAGCCGGGCCGAAGCTGGGCGACCGGGTCGCCGTCGTCGGAGGTGGCTTGGTGGGCGGCGTCTTGGCGACGCTCCTGCGGAAGTATCCACTCGGACGGCTCCAGCTGGTGGAGGCCGATCCGGAGAAGAGAAAGCTCGCGAAAAAGCTCGGCATTGAGTTTGCAAGCACCGAGGACGCCAAGGCGGACTGCGACATCGTTTTCCATTGTTCGGCGTCCAACGAGGGCCTCAAACTGAGCCTGCAGCTTGCCGGCGATGATTCGGACGTGATCGAGCTTTCCTGGTTCGCGGACAAGGAAGTCACGCTGCCCCTCGGCGAAGACTTCCACGCCCGCCGGCTGAACATCCGTTCCAGCCAGGTTGGTGCGGTCGCGCTGCCGAGAAGGCATCGGAGGACCAACGCCCAACGGCTGCAACTGGCGGCAAGCCAACTCAAGGACCCGGTCTTCGACACGTTCCTGACCAGCGAATGCCAATTCCAGAACCTGCCCACCACACTCGTTAAGTTGTTCGAACAGCCCGGCGGCTTTTGCCATGTGGTTGCGTATCCAAACCCGGAGGATTAGTACATGTTTAGCCTGACCGTCCGACGTCATTTCATGATCGCCCACAGCCTGCCTCGCGAGGCTTTCGGCCCGGCGCAGGGCCTGCACGGGGCCACCTTCGTCGCCGAAGTCACCTTCCGCCGTCGGGATCTCAACGACGACGCAATTGTCCTGGACATCGGCGCTGCGAGCGGCTTCCTTGAGGAAGTACTCGGGGACCTGAACTACAAGAACCTCGATGAACATCCTGCCTTCAAGGGCAAACTTTCCACCACCGAGGCACTCGCCAAGCACATCGCAGACGCCATGGCTGCCCGCATCCAAGACACGGCAGACGGCCCGGCGCTCACGGGCATCGACGTGGTGCTCCGCGAAAACCCCGACGCGTGGGCGGGTTACTCGCTGGAGCTCCAAGGCCAGTAAGTGGGCATTCGCCTAATCGTCCCCGGAAACGTGCGGCACGGTTCCGGCGGGAACAAGTACAACGCCAAGCTCGCCGAGCACCTCGCTGCCTTGGGGGCGGACGTGCAAACCGTGACGGCCGACGGCGATTGGCCGGTGGGCAGGGTAGCGGATCGGCGTCGGTTGGCAGACTTGCTCGACGACGGCGGAGCCACAGTCATTGCCGACGGCTTGGTCGCCAGCGGCGCGCCGGAGGAGATCGCCCGCGCAGTGAAAGCCGGAACCAACGTGTGGATCCTCTCGCACATGGCGTTGGCAGACCACCACGAACTCGAAGCGAAGGCGCTTGCCGCCGCCACTGGCATCATTTGCCCGAGCGATCATGCCGCCGCTGGGCTACGGGGCAAGCACGGCCCGCTTCACATAGTGGTGGCCAAACCGGGTGCAGATAGCGCCGATATCTCGGCCGGATCTGAACCTCCGCACCTCCTCGCCGTCGCTGCGTTACTGCCCAACAAGAGCCAAACGGGCATCGTTCAAGCCTTGAGCGAACTCCAAGACCTACCCTGGACCGCAGCCTTGGTCGGCTCACTGGATGCGGACCCGGAGTACGCGGCAGAGGTGGCGGCCGCCGTCGAGCATTACGGACTGCAGGACCGCGTGACCATCACCGGCGAGCTGAGCGGCGAACCGTTGGAAGAGCAATGGCACCGAGCGAACCTCAGCCTTTTGATCTCGAAGTCGGAGGCCTATGGCATGGTGGTCACCGAGTCCTTGGCGCACGGCGTTCCGGTCCTGGTCCGTCAAGGGACCGGTGCGGTCGAAGCGCTCGGCACCACGGGGGCCGGTGCTGCTCTCGATCTCAGCGGCGAAAAGGCCCTCCCCACTGCCATCAGGGCTTGGCTCACGGACCCATCCCTCCAACAAAACTGGCGAAACGCAGCGCGCACCGCCCGGCAGGAACTCCAGGGCTGGGACGCAACTGGCGCCGTCGTCGCCAAAGCCGTCATGGCCCTCGCGAGGTGACGCAAGCTGCAGAAGCTGACCCAAGGTGCACAATAGGGCCATGACCACCAGCATCCCAGCCGCAGAAACCCTGACCCCGGAGCGCCTCCGCGCGTGGGCATGGCACAAACAAGGCCTGGACGGTTCATTGGAAGGCAAGACGTCCGAGGACGTCCTGGGCCACGCCGGCTGGGCCCGATCCGTGGGCGGCGCCAACCCTTACCTGACGCTCTATGCTCGGGCGGGCATTAATCGCGAGCAGGTGGACCGGGATGTACAGGCACTCAAGATCCACGAACTCCCCACCGCCCGCGGCTGCACCTACGTCCTGCCCCACCACGACTTTGCATGGGGCCTGCAGCTTGGAGCGGACGCCGCAAACGCCACTTTCAAAGTCCTGGCCAGGCTCGGCGTGGACCGTGGCGAGATCACCCTCCTGGAGGACCAAGTGGAGCATGCGCTCAAAGAGTCCGGAGAACCCATGGACCCCAAACAACTGCGGGACGTGCTCGGGGACTCGGTCCGCAATCTCGGCGAGGAGGGCAAGAAGAAGGGCGCCTCCACCACGCTACCCACCGCCCTCGGGCTGCTCCAGGCAGACGGCCGCATCCGCCGCGTCCCCGTCAACGGCCGCCTCGACCAGCAACGTTATGCCTACACCTCATGGGGCCTGCCGGCGAGCCACCTCGACGACGACGACGCTCGCCGCCTGCTGATGAAGCGCTACCTTGGCTGGACCGGGGGAGCGACGCTGAAACAGAGCCAGTGGTTCACGGCCTTCACTGTCGCCCAGAGCAAAGCTGCGTTGACCGCCGTCGGCGCGGTGGAAGTGCCAACCGCGAACGGTGACGTGCTATGGATGCTGGCGGACGACGTCGAACAGCTGGCCGCTTTCGAACAGCCCGAAGAAGAACAGATCCAACTGCTGGCGGGAACAGATTCGCTGGTGCTCCTACGGAGGAACTCGGCGGACATGTTCGCTGATGAGGACAAGGGCAAGAGCGTGCTCGGTTCCACGCTCGCGCTCCAAGCCGACCTCCCGGACCATCCCATCTTCGACCGCGGCCGGATCATTGGGCTCTGGCAATACGATCCCGGTGCCGAACGGATCGCAGCTTGGACGTTCGCTGCTGCTACGGCCGCGGTGAAGGAACGGATCGGCGAGGTGGAGCAGTGGATCGGGCAGCAACTCGGTGACTTCCGGTCCTTCAGCCTGGACGCGCCGGCTTCACGCCAGCGGCGGATTGACGCATTGGACGCCGCTGCCAAGCAGTCGATGTGAAGCAAAGAACTCCCGGAGCAGGGCAGAACATTCTTCCTCGCGGACCCCGGCATAAACTTCCACCCAGTGATTGAGGCGGCGCTCGCGGAGGATGTCGAACACTGACCCCACAGCCCCGGCTTTCTCGTCCCATGCCCCAAACACCACGCGCGGGATGCGTGCCAGGATAATGGCCCCGGCGCACATCGCGCACGGCTCAAGGGTGACCACAAGGGTGCAGTCTTCAAGCCGCCAGCCGTCGCCGTGACCGCCGGCGTCGAGCGCGCGCTGCTGCAACATCGCAGCTGCTTGCCGGATCGCGACCACCTCGGCATGGGCCGTCGGGTCGCCGTGCGCCTCGCGTTCGTTGCGCCCCGAACCCAGCACGACGCCGTCGGGTCCCAACACCACTGCGCCAATGGGCACGTCCTCCGTGGTCAACGCCAAGCGGGCTTGGTCCAGGGCGAGGCCCATCCACGCCAGGTGGTCTGCGTGATACGGCTCGGTGGGGCTCATAGCTCAATGATAGTTTTGGGGGATGCGCACATTCGTCGTGGACCACCCGCTGGTCGCCCACAAGCTCACCGTACTGCGGGATAAGAACACCCCTTCACCGGTCTTCCGGCAGCTCACCGAAGAACTCGTCACCCTCCTGGCCTACGAAGCCACGCGAGAGGTCAAGACTCAGCCGGTCGAGATCGAGACACCTGTCACCAAGACCATCGGCACCGCGTTCACCAAACCTACTCCGCTGGTGGTGCCCATCCTGCGCGCCGGTTTGGGCATGCTCGAAGGCATGACCAAACTGGTCCCCACCGCTGAGGTTGGCTTCCTGGGGATGGCCCGGGACGAAGAAACACTGGACATCATCACCTACGCTGAGCGCCTGCCGGAGGACCTCACGGGCCGGCAGATCTTCGTCTTGGATCCCATGCTTGCCACCGGCGGCACGCTGCGCGAGGCCATCAAGTTCCTCTTCAAGCGCGGCGCCTCGGACGTCACCTGCATCTGCCTGTTGGCCGCTCCGGAGGGCTTGGCCAAGCTGGAAGAAGAGCTGGCAGATGCCAACGTGAACATTGTCCTGGCTTCCATTGACGAAAAGCTCAATGAGAAGTCGTACATCGTTCCGGGCTTGGGCGACGCCGGCGATCGCCTCTACGGCGTGGCAGGCTAGCTTCAGGGTTTCGACGCCGTTCCTCTACCCGTCCAAGGGCCACGCAGCTAGCCTGAGCCCATGGACTGGAAACTTGAACTGGTGTTTGTCCCTGTGTCCGACGTCGACCGTGCCAAGGACTTCTACGTCAACAAAGTCGGTTTCAACGCTGATTACGATGCCCGTCCCTCGGACAGTATCCGCTTCGTGCAGCTCACCCCGCCGGGCTCGGCATGTTCCATCTGCATCGGCGAGGGACTCAATGATGCCCCGCCGGGGACCGCGCCCTCGCTACAAATGGTGGTCAGCGACATCAACGAGGCACATCAACAGCTCAAAGCCAACGGCGTGGACGTGAGCGATATCGACATCCAGGAGTGGGGCCATTTTGTCTACTTCGCCGATCCGGACGGCAACAAGTGGGCCGTCCAGTACCTGCCCCAGCGGCCCAATGGCTAGGGCGTGACCACGGCCGGCTTGACGTGCGGCAGGATGGAAGCATGAGCCTTCCTGCCGCAAACGCCGTACCTGCCGGGTCGCCGCAACTGACCGTCCGTGCCGTCCTCTTCGACATGGACGGCACGCTGGTTGATTCAACTGCCATCGTGGAGCAGGTTTGGTCCGAGTTCGCTGACCGCTACGGTTTGGACTTCGAGGACATCTTGCGAACGTCCCATGGCGTCCAAGCGGGGGATACCGTGCGCCGTTACGCACCTGCCGGGGCAGACATCGCCGCGTTGACTGCCGAGCTTGGGGAGATGGAGCGGAGTCGAATTGATGGGGTTGTGGCGCTGCCTGGCGCCGCTGCACTGCTTTCGGCGCTTCCACCGGAAGCAGTCGCCCTGGTCACGTCGGCGGACCTTGTGCTGGCCGAGATCCGCATGAGGGCAGCCGGGCTGGCCATGCCCGCTACGGCCGTTACGTCGGAGGCGGTTACTCGAGGTAAACCGCACCCCGAAGGGTACCTGAAAGCCGCAGCGTTGCTGGGAGTGGGGCCGGCCGACGTCGTGGTTTTCGAGGATGCCCCCGCAGGTATCGCTGCCGCGCGTGCCGCCGGAATGCGGACGGTGGTGGTGGGCGGGGCCGGCGTCGAGCTCGAAGAAGGGATGTGGCGCATCCCTGACTATCGGGCAGTGACGGTCACCGCCCAAACCCACGACGACGGCGGCCACCTGCTCAGCCTCGCGCTAGGCTGAGCAGCCCTCAGCCGTCCTCAGCCGTGGAGGCTGTACACCGTGGTGTTGCCGATCGTTTGGGCTTCATAGTTTGCCGCCACCCAGGCAGCGATCTGTGTCGCGGTATCGGATCCGCTATCACCGCGCATCATCTGGCTGGCGATGAAGTAATGGATCTTTCCATCCGTCACATCTTGCTGGAATTGGGCGAGCGTGGGAGACGGATCCGTGCCGTTGAAGCCGCCCACGGCCATCACCGGCAGGCCCGTGGCCAGTTGGTAGCCGGCCGCGTTGTTTGAACCCACGACGGCGGCGGCCCACGTACAGCTGCCGGCGTTGGTTTGGAGGGCAGCCACCACGTCGGACGATGGCGCCGCCGTGTCGAGCAGGCCGCCCATGCCACCGCCGGGACCAGCAGCTGGACCCGCTCCGGTCCCGCCAAGCGCTGCGTTGGGCCGTGTGATCCCTCGCGGGGGCCGATTACCGCCGAACCCCGGACCGAATCCAGCAGTGACTGCAGGACCGGCGCTCACGATCGCGCCGGTATGCGGAACCGAGGCTGTGGCTACAGAGTAGGCGAATGGCCCGGTGAGGGACGCTGCGATGGCGAGCCCCGCCGTCGTGCGGGTCACCAGCACTGAACTCCAGCCGCCCGGGACGAGCAAGGCCGCCCCGGCGGCGATTGATCCAAGCAGAATGATCCAGCGCAGCCAGGGCAGGAAAGTCGGGGCGCTGGCCAGAACGGAGTTTGCCGTCAGCCCGGCGGCCACGACAGCCAGGGCCAGAACCGCGGCGGTGGTCACTTGGGATCGGCGCTGCCAGAGGAGGACACCACCCAAACCGGTCAGCCCGGCGATTCCAGGCGCCAGCGCCACCGCGTAATAGGGGTGGATGATCCCCGCCATGAAACTAAAGACCAATCCCGTCACCAGCAACCAAGAACCCCACACCAGCACCGAAGCGCGGACGACATCCGTGCGGGGCGCCCTGCGACCGAGCCAAAGGAGGGCCCCGCCGAGGATCAGGGCCGACGGAATCAACCAAGCGATCTGACCGCCGAACTCTGCCCCGAACATGCGGAACAGCCCTGGTTGGCCCCAACCGTTACCGCCCCCGACGCTGCCGGTCTCGTCACCGTTCAGGCGGCCGAATCCGTTGTAACCGAAGGTCAAATCCATGATCGAGTTGTCCTGCGACCCGCCTATGTAGGGCCGTAGCTGGGCCGGTACAAGCTCGACGGCGGCAAGCCACCAACCAGCGGATACCGCCATGGCACCGCCCGCGGCAAGCAGGTGCATCACACGTTTGCCCACTTTGGGTTGGGCTGCGATGAGGTAAGCGAACGCAAAGCCAGGGACAACCAAGAGGACTTGCAGTTGTTTCGTCAGGAATCCCAATCCCAAGAAGACACCTGCCAGCACGAGCCAGCGCATCCGCTGCTCCTGGATAGCCCTCAGTACGCCGTATGCGGCTGCGGTCATGAGGAGCACCAGCAAGGCGTCGGGATTGTTGAAGCGGAACATGAGCGTGGCTACCGGAGTCAGCGCCAGGACCGCAGCAGCCAACAGGCCGGCGCGGTGGGCCAAACGATCACTGCCCGTGGCTGGAAAAGCGGCCCGTCGGACTGCCAAGTAGAGGATCCACGCTGTGGCGACCCCCATGAGCGCTTGAGGTACCAGGATGCTCCACGAGTTGAGCCCGAACAGCCGAACGGACAGCCCGGTCACCCAGAGCGCGGCGGGTGGCTTATCTACGGTGATGGAGTTTGCAGCATCGGATGAGCCGAAGAACCAGGCCGTCCAGTTCTGGGCACCGGCTTGGGCAGCGGCCGAGTAGAAGGCATTTGCCCAGCCCGAGGCTCCCAATCCCCATAAGTAGAGAAGTGCGGTGCCCACCAGCAGCGAGGCCAACTCCAGCCGCTGCCGCAGGGATCCTTGACCGAACCTGTGGAAGGCGCTTCCGTTACCGTTCGTGTCCCGGATGCGGTCCCGGTCGCGGTTGCCTGGATTAGTGGAGTGGTCGGTTCCCTGGGCGGTGGATGCTGTCACAGTTAGCCCACCAACTTGTAAACGGTGGAGTTGCCAACAGTTTGGGCGGTGTAGTTCGCGGCTACCCAAGTCGCTACCTCGGAGTTGCCGCCACGGCCGCCAAAGCCCCCACCACCACCGGCGCCACCGCCGGAGATGAAGTAACTGATTTGGCCTTTATTCACCATGTCCTGGAATTCGGCCAATGTTGGGTAGGGGTCGCCGCCATTCCAACCACCCAGTGCGATCACGCTGGTGTCCGATGCCAGTTCCAAGCTCGCTGCTTGGCTCGCTCCTGAAACGATCGCCGACCATTTGGTGTTGGTGGACTTCAAGAGTGTTGCCAGATCCGCGTTGGCGGTGCCTTCGCCACCCGGGCCGGCCTGGCCGCCGGGGAACGCGGCGGCGTCGCCCAAACCATCCCGGGCGATGCCACCAAATCCGGCGCGGCCACCGAAGGCGCCGTTTTGGGCACCGGAGGGTCCGGACATCGGGATTGAGCCCGTGTGTGGTGTTGCGGCGGTAGCAAGAGTCCAGGCGGTAGTGCCCAGGCCGCCCGCCAGGAGCGAAATGATGACGACGGCGGCTGCCGGAACCCGTTGCGCCCAGCGGTTGGTTCCACCGCGTAGCCGCATCGTATCCACCCGGAGCAGGAGCCCCGCGGCAGCCAGTACGCCCAGCACCACCACGGCAACCCTCAGCCATGGCATCCAGGAAGCGTCGCGACCCAGCAGCACTGCGGACCACAGGGCGCTGCCCAACAAAACAACGGACAGCGTTATCCGGGCGGCCCAGAAGGAGCGTCCACGCCAGAGTTCAACGCTCCCTATGCCGATCAGTGCGGCGATGGCTGGAGCCAAGGCCACTGCATAGTACGGATGGATGATGCCCGTCATGAAGCTGAAAATCCCTGCAGTGACCAGCAACCAGCCGCCCCACATCAACAGGGCAGCCCTACTGCGTGATGTCCTGTGCTCGCGGCGGGTGAACCAAAACCCAGCCGCCAGCAAGATCAGGGCAGCAGGCAGGAGCCAGGAGACTTCGCCGCCAAAGCTCGTGCCGAACATGCGGCCTATGCCGGCAACTCCACCGAAACCGGTGTTCCCCCCGCCGCCAGCGCCCGCGCCGAAACCACCGCCCCCGGGGCCGCCGCCTGCCGCACCGCCGCCTGCGCCGCCGTCGCCCGAGCCGGTGATCCTGCCCAGGCCGTTGTAGCCAAATGTGAGCTCCAGGAAGCTATTGGTTTCAGAGCCCGCCATATACGGCCGAGCGGAAGCTGGAGTCAGTTGGAAGAGTGCGATGTAAGTCCCTGCGACCACCACGATGCCGCCCGCTGCGCCGAGTAAGTGGAGGATTCTGTTCCGCAGGGTGGTAGGAGCGGCCCACACGTACGCCAGAGCAAGGCCCGGAACGATCAAGAAGCCCTGCAGCATCTTGCTCAGGAATGCCATGCCGATGACGGCGCCAGCGGCCGCGAGCCACTTCCAGCCGGCCTTTTCGATGGCCCGGGTGGTCAGGTAGGCCGCCAGAACCAAGCAAAGGGTGAGCATGGCGTCGGGATTGTTGAACCGGAACATCAGTGCTGCAACCGGTGTCAGAGCCAAGGCGGCTCCTGCGATCAGCCCTGCTGCCGGCCCGGTCACGCGTTTGACGGCCAGATAAAGGAAGCCGACGGCGGCAACTCCCATGAGTGCCTGCGGCACCAACATGCTTGCGGGGGAAAAGCCAAAGACGCGACCCACCAGTGCCGGGATCCATAACGACGCCGGCGGCTTGTCCACGGTAATGGCATTGCCGGCGTCGAGCGAACCGAAAAGCAACGCAGTCCAGCTTTTGGTACCGGCTTGTACGGCTGCGGCGTAGAACGAGTTGCCGTAACCGCTGGCGGCGAGGTTCCACAGGTACAGGAACGCGGTGGCTACGAGCAGGCCTGCGGCGGACGGCCGGACCCAACGGGGCTGACCGCCAAAGGCGATACGCTCCCACCGGGTGTGGTCGCCGCCGGCTTTAGCGGGAGTGGCTTGGACTTGCGGCGAAATCAGGGCGGTGCTCATGATGCGGACTCCTCGGCGACTGATTCGGTGGTTGGCTTACGGAAGACCCAGAGGCGGAACAGCAGGAACCGTGCGGCCGTCGCGAGGAGGTTGGCAGCCACGACGGTGCCCACCTCCACCCAAGCGGTCGGCGTCGTGGTTCCGTGCACTAAGGCAAGCGCTCCGGAGGTGAGGGCCAGCCCGATGCCAAAGACAATCAGGCCTTCAAAGTGATGCCGGGCAGGGTTGCCGCCTTGGATGCCGAAGGTGAAGCGCCGGTTGGCGGCCGTGTTGGCGATCGCTGTGATCAGGAGCGCCAGGAAGTTGGCGAGCTGCGGGTCCATGAAACCTCGGCAAAAGAGGAAAATTGCCAAGTACGCCACAGTGGAAGCGGCGCCGATCGCGCCAAACCGGACCAGTTGGCCGAAGAGGCTGCTTTTTGGCGTCAGCTCGGCAGTTCGCGAGGAAGCGGGGAGCGGGCCGCGGGCTAATGCGGCGCGGAGCTCGGGGACCGGGATTCGCCCGGTCACCAGGTCACGCGTGAGGCGCGCCATCCCTTGAAGGTCGGCTAAAGCGGTACGTACGACGTCGACACTCGAGTTGGGGTCGTCCGTCCAGTCAACCGGGACTTCATGGACCCGGAGGCCGCAACGCTCGGCTACTACCAGCAATTCGGTGTCGAAGAACCACGCGTTATCCAAGGTGTGCGGGAGCAGCCGATGGGCAACGTCTGCGCGGATGGCTTTGAAGCCACATTGCGCATCGGAGAAGCGGGCCCCCATCAAGGTGTGCAGCAGCATGTTGTAGCTGCGGGAGACGAATTCCCTTTTGGGACCGCGGACCACCCGGGAGTTGCGGGCAAGGCGGGTGCCGATGGCGAGGTCTGAATGACCCGAAATGAGGGGCGCAAGGAGCGGGGCAAGGGCGGCCAGGTCGGTGGAGAGGTCGACGTCCATGTAGGCCAAGACCGGCGAGGGCGAAGCCAGCCATACTTGCCGCAGCGCGTTTCCACGGCCTTTTTCCTCGAATCGCATCACCGCGATTTCCGGGATTTCCCGGCCAAGTCTTTCCGCGATCCGGAGGGTGTTGTCCGTGCTTGCGTTATCGGCCACGGTGATGCGGAAGCTGTGGGGGAACGTGTCCGCAAGGTGCGCGTGCAGCCTGCGGAGGCAGGCTTCAACGTCGCTTTCCTCGTTGTGGACCGGGATTGTCACGTCAAGGACCGGAACGGCGGTGTGGGTATCAACCGGAGAGCGCCGCGCTTGCGCAAGCGGTACAGCGGAGGATGCCGGGTCCCATTGACGTGGGCTTGGTGGTGCGCCTGTTGCCGGATCTGTGAGCGTCATGTATCCAGCGTGGGGCAGCCTCGTATGAGTGCTTTAGGCGGAAGCTGTGATGTGACTGTGAAACCGGAATTGCCGCACCGTCCCCAGTGCCTACTGCAGCGGATGCTGTAGTGGACATGCAGGGACAGTGCGGCAATCAGGGCCAGTGCGGCGATGGTTAGCCGTGGTGGTTTAGTACCAGTTATTGGCCAAGTGGAACGCGAGGGCAGCCGAGGGGGAGCCGTAGCGTTGCTTGATGTAGTCCAGCCCCCACTTGATTTGGGTCTGGTAGTTGGTCTGCCAGTCAGCGCCGGCAGTAGCCATCTTGGAAGCGGGAAGGGACTGGACAATGCCGTAGGCACCGCTGGAAGCGTTGGTCGCGGTGGTCCGCCATCCTGATTCCCTTTCCCACAGGGCGTCCAAGGCGGTCATTTCGCCCTGGCTCCAGCCGTAGCTGGAGAGAATGCTTGCTGCATAGGCCTTGGCGCCGGCAGGATCGTCTACAGCCACGGGGGTGGCGGCAGCCTGCGCGGCAGCAGCGGTCTTGGCGGCGGCAGCGTCAGCCGCCTGCTTGGCGGCAGCATCGGCAGCAGCTTTTTGTGCGGCAGCGGCTTGGTCCGCAGCGGCCTTGTCAGCTGCTGCTTTCGCTGCTGCTGCTTGGTCGGCAGCAGCTTTGTCCGCTGCTGCCTTATCTGCCGCAGCCTTGTCAGCTGCTGCCTTGTCTGCAGCGGCCTTGTCTGCAGCGGCCTTGTCTGCAGCGGCCTGCCTGGCGGCGTCGGCCTTTGCTACAGCTTGTGCCACAGCGTCCTTAGCCTTGCTGTCAGACTGTGCGGACGACTGGGTCTCCGCTGCCTTGCTCATTTCAGGAAGAGTGAACGCCGCATTCGCGGCCTGGCCCAGCGATGCAACACCCAGCCCTGCGGCGATAACGCCGGCCACTACCGACATGCGGTAGCCGCTTTTACCCCGGCGGGCAGCGTTCTTTAGGACGGACTGCGACTTGGTCAGGGGTGTGCTGTGTTCGTCACGGTGGCGCGCGGAAGGGCGCGCCTGATCGTTAAATTCAGACATGGTTTGATTGCCTCTCAGCGCCTGCGGAGTTAGCTGTCGGGTTCGGATGAGGTCATCCGGCCGCGCATCACGCTGCGGCTTCACCCCAAGGGCCGGCACTAGGCCTGGCCCGGAGACTCTGGGTCCCCCGTCTCTGCCTCAAAGAAGAACGGACTCCGGGAAGTGGCAGAGCTCGGCGCATCCCGGAAGTGGGCCAGTTGGAGCGACCCACCCTTTCGACGGTACAGGACCCTTCGCCCAAAGTCACATTTAGGTAACAGAGATCACGATTGCGGAGAGTCGGCTTGCTCGTTTCGTTACGTCAGTCCGGTGTTCATTGACGGAAGACGCAAGGCGAACTCCGTCCGTCCCGGACGGGATGTCACTTCCACGTTCCCCCCATGTGCTCGGACTATGGACTCGACGATGGACAGACCCAGCCCCGAGGTACCTTCGGACCCCGACCTGGCAGCGTCTGCACGGGCAAACCTCGAGAAGATGCGGCGTTGAAAGTCCTCGGGTATGCCAGGGCCGTTGTCCGTCACGGAGACCACGGCGCTGCCGTCTGCCGAAAGCGATACACCGGTCACCACGGTAGTGCCCTGATCGGTATGTTTGCGGGCGTTCGAGAGCAAATTGGCCATCACCTGATGCAGTTGCGTCGCATCTCCCCGGACGGAGATCGGTTCATCGGGAAGCCGCAGTTGCCAGTGATGGTCCGGTGCCATGACTTTCTCGTCATTGACGGTCTCAATGACCAACTGCGTGAGGTCCACATCGGTGACATGCAGGGGTTGTCCCTCATCCAAGCGGGCCAGCAGCAGCAGGTCCTCTACCAGCGTGGTCATGCGCTCCGACTGGCTTTGGACGCGGGCCAACGATTTGCGGCCGTCATCGGTGAAAGTTTCCGTCATCCGCAGCAGCTCTGTGTAGCCACGGATGGCAGTGAGCGGCGTGCGCAGTTCGTGGGAAGCGTCCGCGACGAATTGGCGGACCTTGGTTTCGCTTTGCTGTCGGGCTTCCAAGGCGTTCGCTACGTTGTCCAGCATCTGATTCAGGGCATAGCCGACGCTGCCCACTTCCGTCCCTGGATGCGCGGCCGAAGGCGGCACCCGTACGCCCAGTGCCACCTCACCGGCGTCGAGCGGCAGACGGGATACTTTGGTGGCGACGTCGGCCAGTTGCTCGAGCGGACGCATGGTCCGTCGAATGACCACGGTGCCTGCGAGGCCAATCAAGACAAGGCCACCCAACGACACAAGGACCATGGTCCATACCAGCGAAGCCTCTGTGCTTTGTTTGTCAGCCAGCGGCAGGCCTGTCACGATCACGTCTCCGTAGGGGGTTTCGACGGCGACCAGGCGGTAGTCGCCGTTGGAGAGCGAACGGTCCACGGGCAGGTTCCCGCGGGGGAGTGACAAAAGTACTTGCTGATCCGCGGAGGACAACGCCACCCGGTTGCCGCCGGCATCGATGAGCCCGGAGCTGCTGACCGTGGTTCCGCTGATGCGGGCGTTGAGCGTTCCTGCGCCTTGGCCACGCGCTTCCAGCGGGTCAGGCCTTCCGGACGAGGGAAAGTTCGACGGCGCCCTTCCGAAGTCGTTCGCGCGGCCCGAGGCTTGTGCCAGCTGCATGTCGAGCTGCTTATTGAAAACCAAGTCCATGGACGCGTAGCTCACCAGCCCCACGGCACCGCAAATGGCGACCAAAAGGACCATGGCTACGAGGACCAAGCGGGTGCGCAAATGCCAGGTCGATGGATTGAGCCAGCTACGGTGCGGGGTCTTGGCTACTCCTGAGAGTGTGGTCAATTCTTAGTCCGCGGGCTTGATGACGTACCCCGCGCCACGCACGGTGTGAATCATTGGAGGATGGTTTGCTTCGATTTTCTTGCGCAGGTAGGAGATGTACAGTTCCACGATGTTGGCTTGGCCACCGAAATCGTAGTCCCACACCCTGTCCAGGATTTGGGCTTTGCTGACCACCCTTTTGGGATTTTCCATGAGGTAACGCAACAGGTCGAACTGCGTTGCGGTGAGGGGAATGTCCTCGCCGCCACGGGTGACCTCGCGGGTGTCAACGTTCAGCCGCAGGTCTCCCACCACCAGTTCCGCCGTGTCCATCGCCGCGACCCCCGAACGCTGGATCAGTCGGTGAAGTCGAAGGAGAACTTCTTCCATGCTGAAAGGCTTTGTCACGTAATCGTCCCCGCCGGCAGCTAGGCCCACGATGCGGTCCTGAACCGCATCCTTGGCCGTCAGGAACAACGCCGGCACCTCAGGGGCAAAGGCACGGATGCGGCCGAGGGCCTCGACGCCGTCGAATCCGGGAAGCATGACATCCAACACCAGTACATCCGGACGAAATTCCTTGGCGGTTTTCACAGCGTCCGGACCGTCCACGGCGACGGCCACTGACCAGCCGGCCATCCGAAGCCCCATGCTCATAAGTTCGGCCAAACTGGGCTCGTCATCCACTACCAAGGCGCGGATGGGGGAACCGTCCGGATGGGACAACTGGGGGAGGTTATTGGTCATGGAGTGCGGTGTGGCCATGGGACTACTCTCCAGTCTGCGGGTTTGCCCGCGCTTTGCCCGCCCTGTGAGGACGCTGTGAACTCAAGACTAGCGAGGTGGGAACCCCGAAGCACTCTTATCCACAGGTCACAGGGAAGCCTTCAGTGCCACACAGGATCCGCACAGCCAAACGTCCGATGCTGGGCGTAGTTCCTGATCACACGCTAGATGGAGAGCACCATGAACGAGCAGAACCAGCCACCGGTTAACCCGGGCCCGGCAAACCAGCCACCGGTTAACCCGGGCCCGGCAAACCAGCCACCGGTTAACCCGGGCCCGGCAAACCCGGCGCCGGGTGGGTCGTCCAACGCAGGCTCGGGATGGGCGTGGTCATCCCCGGAAGAGGGCCACAACACCCCTTACAGCCCCCCGTCCGCGGGGTGGGGTGCGCCGCCGTCGGCTGGGGGGAGCGCGCCGCAAGACACCACGCAACAGGTCCCACAGCAGACCAACGCGCCGTCTGCAGGGTGGGGTGCGCCGCCGTCGGGCCCCCAACGCTACGGTTCCCAGCGCCCGGGTTTCGGTAAGGACGCAAAGCCGTGGACTCCCCGGCGAATCCTTGTGGTTGCCGGCGTGGCAGTGGTGGTCGCTGCCGGAACGGCGGCAGGGATCTACACCCTCGGCGGGGGAGCGGGAACGGCGGACGCGGCAAACGTGGCACAGAACCAGAACGGGAATTCGGGACTCAACGGTCAGCCAGGAGGAGGCCAAGTCCCGGGCGGACCTGGCCAAGCCGGGGGAGGATCGGGGTTGCGCGGGGGCAACGGCGCGGGCCTGGGAGGCGGGCTCGCGGCGTCCATCCATTCGGAGTACGTGATCCTCAACGGATCCACCTATGTGACCATGGCCGACCAGCTTGGCGACGTCACCGACGTCTCTGCCACCTCCGTGACGGTCAAAAGCGCGGACGGCTATACCAAGGCCTACGTCCTCAACTCGAGCACCACTGTGGGTGCGGCCACGCGGCAACGTGGCGGCACCACCAGCACCCTGACACTGGCTGACGTCAAAGTAGGTTCCACCCTCCGGGTGACAGCCACCAAAAACGGAGACACCTACACGGCCACGGCCCTGAGGCTGACCACCGCCACAACATCCGGGCAAGGCACGACGTCGGGCCAAGGAACCTCCTAGGGGGTGAGGTTGGCGTCGTGCCGGCGGAGGTCGGCGCGACCTCGAGCAGCGGAGTAGCGAGGACTTCGGCCGGGCGAACATAGCCCAAGTGACCCCCACTCGTGCAAAAAATGCGCTCCGGCCTCCCACGTTGATTAGGCAGCATCTGTTTCAGATCGTGAGATTCAGAGTTGAACGGGTGCAGTCAAATGGATGTCCGCACAGACGCTAGCGATCCGAATAATGTTCGAAAAAGGAGTCTGAATCGGTCGACCTGACGAATGTAAGGATGCTCATCTTCGGTCTGGCTGAATGGTGATTTAGAGCACACTAGACCTCCGAGTCTCAAAATGTGGACGTTTTCACGCTTTGTTACTTGCGTGTTGCCATTGTTACGTTGCACACTTCCAATGTGAACAAGAACTCAACAGCACCTGCAGCCGCAGCAATCTGGCCCAGCGCACCCGCTGGCGACGAGACCCGCTGTTGTCGAATGCAAGCCTAACTTTCCACCCCAAAAAGTTTCAGGCATTCGCCCCCCAGCCCAGCGATGGGCGCCATCCCCAGAATCAGTGCGGGGACAAACCAGCATTCGAAGCCGCGATGACGGCTATTCACTTTGAGGTAAGCACTCCATGTCAGTTGCATCTGGATACGTCCACATCTCCGTCCGTAACGCCAACAAGGCTGCATCGAACGCAGGGCTTCGCCCCGGTTTTGGTAACCGCCCGGCCTACGCTCCCGCCCCGCAGGGCTCCGGTCAGCAGGCCCCCGGTTACGTTCCGCAGGGCTACAACCCCAACTCGTATGGACAACTGCGCGCCGTCCCGGCAAGTGAGCCCGCTCCCATGACGGCGCCCACTCCAGTGATCGCTCAGTCTGACAGGCTGCGCCCGGTTGCCAACGACACCGTGGCCCGTGGCTTTGTCCTCTACATGGGTATTGACGAGGAGACTGCCGCTGCAGCGGGGACGTCCATTGCCAAGCTCGCCCAGGAAATTCGGGCCTACGCGCAGTCCCTCGTGTCGGGAGCCGAAAGCTACGCAGCCGTCGCGGTTGCCCCGGCCGGCGCGCCAGGGTCCGCACTCGACGTCGTCCGTTCCACGTTCGGTGACCCAACCGTGGCCACCCGGCAGCGCTCGGAGGCATCCCGCCCGGCCCCGCAGCAGGAGGCCCGCCCGTCCGGCGTGCTGATCGACCTTGCCCGCCGCGAAGTGCACTTGGACGGCGAATCGCTGAATCTGACCTTCAAGGAATTCGAACTCCTTAACTACCTCGTCGAAAACGGGACCCGCACCGTGGGCCGCGATGAACTGCTTGAAGGCCTGTGGCGCAACGCCGAAGAGGTGCCGAACGAGCGCACCATCGACGTTCACATTCGCCGGCTCCGCTCCAAGTTGGGACGTTTGGCAAACACTGTGCGCACCGTCCGCGGCCAGGGTTACCGGTTCTACGAGCACCCCGAAGTCATTGTCTGGGCTGCTCCGGAATACTCCATCTAGCTTTCACTGCGATAGCGCCCGTCCCCAGAAGGGGCGGGCGCTTCTGCGTTGCTTGTGCCTTCGCGGTTATAGGGTTGGAGGATGAGCGACCACCACATCAAGCGCTTGGTGATCATGCGCCATGCGAAGGCGGACTGGCCCACAGGGGTGCCCGACCATGACCGTCCTTTGGAGGAGCGCGGCCACCGGGAAGCGCCCCTGGCCGGGAAGTGGTTGCTCAAGCACGGCGTTGTCCCGGACTTCATTCTCTGCTCTTCGGCGCTCAGAACCCGGCAAACGTGCACGTGGGTGTGCAGCGAACTGGGCGATAAGGCTCCGACGCCGAAACTCGAGGATGGCCTGTACTCAGCCTCCGCGAACCGTATGTTGGCGGTACTCAACCACGTTCCGGAGACGGTGACCACCCTGATGGTGATTTCGCACATGCCCGGCGTGCAGGACTTGGCCATGCACCTGGCGTCCCGGGAATCAGATCACGACGCCTACATGGATGCTGCTTCCCATTACCCCACGAGCGCGCTGACGGTCATGGAAACCGAGAAGCCTTGGGCGGAACTGGACGGGCAGGACGCTCGCCTGACGCATTTCAAAGTGCCACGTCCCTAGCCCCGCAGCAGCTCAATGGCCAGCCGGATATTCGGGCTCTGTGCCATCGTCTTCCTGTACACGATGCCTACGGAACGTTGTTGGACTGGGTTGATCACTGGAACAGCGACGACGTTGGACGGCAGGGCCGGGCGGCCAAGCCGCGGAACGAGCGCCACGGCCACACCCTGTTCCACCATGGCGATATGGGTGGAAAAGTCGGGATCGTAGATTCGAATGTCAGGCACACGGCCAAGCCCAGCGAAAATCAGAAGTAGCGCTTCGTTGCAGATGGCACCGGCGGGGGTGCTGATCCAGGTTTCGTTCAGCAGGTCTCCAGGCTCGACGGCGGTTCGGCCGGCGAGTGCGTGCGCGGTGTTCACGATGACATCGGCCTGGTCTACGCAGAGGTCCTCGTGGACCAGGTTCTCCGGAATCACCAGGGGTACGGAATTCCAGTTGTGCACTACGGCAAGCTCTGCTTCGCCAGAGGCTACCCGTTGGACGGCCTCGCGGGGATCTTCGGCAAGCACGGTGACTTCCAAGTCCGGATGTGATTCTGCGATACGTCCGAGCACGGGCCCTACCAGACCCCGGCATGCAGTCGAGAAGGCGACGAGCCGCAGAAGGCCTGCGGGCTTGGCTGGATCTGCGAGCAGCGTTGCCTGCAATTCCTCCAGTTCCCCCATGATGCGACGGCCATATCCGGCCAACGCAACACCCTTCTCCGTGAGCAGGACGCCGCGGCCGTTCCGTTCCAAAACGGCAACTCCGGCTTGCTTCTCCAGCTTCTTGATTTGCTGCGACACTGCCGAGGGGCTGTAGCCCATCACCTCCGAGGCGGCCACCACGGAGCCGTGCTGCTCCACGGCCACAAGGGCGCGCAGCGCCATGATATCGATCATGAAGCAAATCTACATTGTTCGATGCTGAATTCAATGCTGGTGCTTCATCGCCTAACGCGTCAGAGTGGACTCGTGACCATTCGCCACTCTTTCCTCGCTGTTCTAGTCGCCGTCCTCTGGGGCGCTAACTTCGTCGCCATCGACCTTGGCCTGCACCCGCAGGGCCATGAGGTACCGCCCCTGTTGTTCGTTGCCCTGCGCTTCTTGTTGGTCGTCTTCCCGTTCATCTTTTTCGTCAGGAAGCCCGACGTGGGCTGGAAGGCGATTGCCGGCGTCGGACTTTTCATGAGCGCCGGACAATTTGGCCTGTTGTATCTGGGAATGGCTTTGGGCATGCCGGCCGGGCTCGCGTCCTTGGTGCTTCAGGCGCAGGTGCTTTTCACGGTTCTCCTTGCCGCGCGTGTCCTCGACGAACGGCCAAGCCGCAAGCAACTGACCGGCGTGGTTCTCGGCATTGCGGGGCTGGGCGTGGTGGCGCTGGGGCGGAGCGCGGTGGCTCCCGTGGTGCCGCTGATGATCGTGTTGGCTGCCGCATTGTCCTGGGCTGTGGGTAATGTGATCGCGCGCCGCACCAAGGCAGCTTCCGGGCTGGGCTTGGTGGTCTGGTCCGGTGCCGTAGTGCCGCTTCCGTTGGCTGGGCTGTCGCTGATGGTTGATGGGCCGGACACGGTATGGGCAACTGTGTCCGATCTGCAGCCTGCGACTATTCTCAGCGCCGTCTACACGGCCGTTTTCGCCTCGTTGGTGGGTTATGGGATTTGGAATCGTCTTCTGACGCTCTACCCGAGCTCCGACGTCGTGCCTTTCACGCTGCTGGTTCCGGTGGTGGGGATGACTGCCGCGTGGCTGGTCCTCAACGAAGTTCCGTCGCTGCCTGAAATCGCCGGCGGCCTGATTTTGCTTCTAGGCGTAGCCACCGCGGTTCTGGGCGGCACCCGAAACCGGCCCGCCGCCCCCGTTGTGAGGCCCGCTTTGCACCCATAGAAGCCCGCGAAGCCTGCAGAGCGGGCCCCGCAAGTGGGTGGGGAGGCCGGTTAGCGTTTGGAGGCTGTCTTACGTGGAGTTGCGGGCCGATTGGTGGGCCTGGACGACGTCGGGGACTTGCCCGACGTCGTTGACTTGCCCGACGTCGAGCGTGCGGCGGGCTTGCGGGCAGCGGGCGTTCGCTTGGCCGCAGGGACGGCCCTTTTGGGGGCAGCAGCGGCGCGCGAACCGAACGATGGCAGCACGGCCCCAAGGAACATCAGAGCCAGGGTTCCGCAGCCTGCCAGGGCCGCCAAGTAGAAGTAGATGTCGGAGTCCGTGCTGCTCACGGCGCTCCCCATCGCGTCCCCGTCCTGCCTGAAGGCCAGCCCCCATATGCGCAGGAATGCAATGGTGAAACCGATGAACAAGCTGGTTCCGGCCGCGCCGAGAAAAACGATGACGTACCGCCGCCGGTTGAAGACCTGCACCATCGAGGCCAGGTAGCAGACCGCAACGGCGGCCAAGAAGAGGTATAGGAGCACTTCTTCGAGCAGAGTGGCGGCCAGCGCCAGGAGACCAAGTGACACGAACGCGGCCACTACCGCAAGCTTTCCGCTGTTCCCCATGTGACGCATGAGGTTAATCATCTACGACGGCGGCGCCGCGCCACGCCGTCGTAGATTGCAGTTGGATACCGTTGCGGGGCCCGCTCTGCAGGCTAGGAGTGCCCGATACCCCGCAGAGCGGGCCTCGCAACGTGAGTGTAGGGCGGGCTACTTGATCACGTACCCGTGCATGATGGTCATGACCGCCGCGACGCATTGCTCGCGCGACCTTTCGGGGTTGTAGGTCTGGCGGTCCAGGCCCACCACGAAGATGGCTCCGAAAATCGCGGCTTCAAGGCTGCCCCGGGCGATGCTTGTGTCCACCTGGTATCCCGCTGCCACGCGCTCCACTGCCGCGCCAATGACTGCCAAAAGCTCAGCCCGTAGCTCTGTGAACACGGAGCTCCACTCGCCGGGCATACGCCAGTTCTCGCTCACCCAAAGCCGGGCGAAGGACGGATACTTGTCCATGAAGACCATGGCTTGGTCCACCATGTTCGTCATCGATTCCAAGGGGTCATTCGTCTGGCCTTCAATGGCTTGGAGTCGCGCGAGCATAATGTCCACCCCGTGGCGCAGCAGCTGCGCGATCAGGTCAGATTTGCTGCCGAAGTTGTAGTAGACGGTGCCTTTGGATACGCCAGCGGCTGCGGCGATTTCGTCCACGGTAACGCCGGCCGCGCCGCGCTCCCCAATAAGGTCCATGGAGGCCTCGAACAAGCGCTGCTTGGTGGCATTGGTTCGTTCCGGCCGGAGCTTCTTGCTCCCGGAAGCGGAACCGGCGGTTGAATCCGACGTCGAATCCGTAGCGACCGGCTCGGTGGTGCTCATACTGCGATCTCCGGTTTCAGGGTCTTGAGGGTCCACACCTTATGTTTGCGGACTGCGAGCGTTGACAACGCCGCTCCCAGCAAAGTGTAACCAACCAAGCCCAGTACGGTGGGCCAGATCATGCTGAGCTCCCCGCCGTAGATCAGGTGTCTCATGCCGGTCACCACGTAGCCCATAGGCAAGACCTCATGCACCACGTGGAGCGGCATCGGTGTGGTCTGCCAAGGGAAGGTGCCTCCGGAGGACACAAGCTGGAGGACCAACAGGACCAGGACCACGAACTTCCCGGGGGTCCCCATGAGCGCCACGATGCCTTGGATGATAGCGCTGAAGGCCATCACTGCAGCCAGCATGAAGAGCCACATCCCGATCGGATGCGAGGGCTTCAAGCCGAGGCCGAGGTCCACTACAAGAGTGAGGATGCTTGCCTGGACGACTGACACTACGAAGAACGGCAGCCAGCCTCCGACGGCGATTTTCCAGGACGCCGCGTTCGAGGCAAGTGCCCGTTGGGTGATGGGGCGCATGGCTTGGACCAACATGAAGACGCCGATCCAGAGTGCCAACGTCATGAAGAAGGGAGCAAGCCCGGCACCATAGGAGCCAGCCTTGGCCTGCGAAACGTTATCCACTGCTACGGGATCGGCAATGACCTTGGAGACGCTGCTCTTCTGCGCATCGTTGGGATTCGGGACTTGGCCGGCGCCCTTGGCGAGTTCCGAGGCCAAGGTGTGGGCGCCGTCGGACGCTGTGGAAGCGCCGGAAGCCAGCTGTGCAGCGCCGGTATCGAGCTGGTGGGCGCCGTCGTCGAGCTTGGCGGCGCCGTCCAGTGCTGTCTGCTGGCCGGCAGCGAGGGTGGCCGCTCCGCTGCTCACTTGGCCGGCCCCGGCAGCGGCTTGCGAGATGGCATCGGTCAGGGCCGGCGTCGCACCTGCGAGCTGGGCGGCTCCGGCGCTGACGGCAGCTGAGCCGTCCGAGAGTTGCTGGATCTTGGCAGCGTCACCGGAAAGCTTCGCCTTGGCGTCCGTGACCGGGGTGGAGGCGGCGGCAGCATCGAAGTCCGCCATCACCTTGTCGGCTTGAGCTTGGGTCAACACGCCGGAGGCGACGAGCTGCGCGTTGGACTGGACCAGCCGCACGCGCAGGCCCTTGTCGGCAGCGTCAAGTTGCGCCGCAACGTCTTGGACCTTGGTGTTCAACTCGGCGTTTCCGGCGGCAACCTGGGCTGCTCCAGCTGCGAGCTGTTGGGACTGTGCGGGGAGGGCAGCGGTTTTGCTTTTGAGCTGGTTGAGCCCGGAGCTCAACTGGCCAGCACCGCTGTTGAGCTGGTTGGCGCCGTCACGGAGCCGGGTCTGGCCGGCCACCAACTGATCGGCTCCGGTGACAAGCTGGCTGGTGCCGTTGTGCAGCGTCGCCGCTCCATCGCTGAGTTGCCCGACGCCGGTGGCCAGGTCCGATGCCCCGTCCGCGGCCTTGACGATGGAGGAATGAATGGTGCCAAACCCCGTGAGGAGCTGGTTGGCTGTTTCCTCGCCCACTTCCTTGGCCACGGTTGAGTGGACGGCCGTGGTCAGCTTGTCCACGATGGTGCTCAACAGGTAGTTGTTGGCATCGTTGGTGGTCACGTGGAGCATGGCCTGGTTGGCGGCGTCGAAACTACCGGGGGAGACGAGGTTCGCCGAGAAGTCCTTAGGAATGCGCAGGGCGAAGGCGTATTCGCCGGTACGGACGCCGGCGTCGGCCTCGGCCGCGCTGGAGACCTGCTTCCAATTGAAAACGTGGCCCTCAACCAGGCTGTCCGCTACCTTCTTGCCCGCCTGGAGTTGGGTTCCGTTCGCTGACGTGGCACCGGAATCTTCGACGACCAGCGCGGCATCAATATGGTCCAGGTTGCCGTAAGGGTCCCAGTTGGCGTAGAGGTACACGGCGCCGTACAACAACGGCACCATGGTCAGCGCAAGGATCGTCAGCTTGGGCAAAAGCCCGCCGGTCATACGCTTGAGTTCGGAGCGGGCCAGCCGCAGAACAGTCACTTTTCAATCCTTTGGAGTTCTTGGGATTCGCGTTCATTTGAACGTTCGTTTGCCGGTTCGGTTTCAGGTATCTCGGCGGGCTCAGGTTCCGGCTCAGGAGCGTGGATCACCGAGTTGCCGATCACCGCGGCTGCACCGGCCCAGCTCTCGGGCAAGGAGGCGACGACGGCGACGACGGCGAGCGGCCGCCCGGCGTCGGCCGCCAAAGCCTCAAGCCGGGGCAACCAGGTGGTGGGGTTGGCGCTGTGCCGGTCGGGGGAGTCCACCACCAAGAGGTCCGTGGCGGGATCTGCCAGTGCGAGGGCAGTGAGTAGCTCCAGCCGACGCGCGGGCGGAACTTGTTCGATCCAGAGCCCTGCGATGTCTTCGAAGCTGTGGACCTTCAACCACGGCTTGCTCAACAGCGCGCCCCGGTAGCGGCGGGGTATCAGGGAGAGATCTTCGGTCACGAGGTCCCGCACGCTGAGGTGTTGCTCAGGCTCATTCACGCCAGGAGAGTCCACCAGTGCGCTTGCAAGCCGGATCTTCTTGGTTGCGGTCTTGTTATCCCAGCTCAGCGCCCCGTTGCTGGGCTTCATGCGGCCGCTCAGGGCCAGTGCCAGCGCGGTCCGCTGGTCCTGCCCCTCGCCGGAGATGAGGAGGAGTTCGCCACGATGGACTTGGAGGGAGGTAGCTGGAAGGAGGTCTCCCCGGCGGCCCGTGATCTGGAGTTGCTGTACGGACAGCACAATGAAGCCTTTCGCAGAAATGGTGTCTGCTGAAAGTCTAACTGAACTGACTGGTCAGTTCAAATAGGGTGGTGCGCTCGAGACAGGGTGCCTAGAGGCCGTACTTTTCCAACAAGCGGAGCCAGACCTCGCTGATAGTGGGATAGGAAGGAACCGCGTGCCAGAGGCGGTCCAAGGGCACTTCGCCAACGATCGCGATCGTGGCGGAGTGCAGCAACTCGGCGACGCCCGGGCCCACGAAAGTTGCCCCAATGATCACTTTACGGTCCTCATCCACCACCATCTGGGCCCAGCCCTTGTAATCGGGGGAGTACAGCTGCGCCCCGGAGACATCAATGGGGAGTTCCACGCCGGTGACGTTCCTGCCCTGCAACAGCGCCTGTTCCAGGCTGAGACCCACCGAGGCCACCTCCGGGTCGGTGAAGACAACGCTGGGGACCGCATGTTCATTGGCCGTGTGGGCCCAGGGACTCCACGGTTGCGGTGCTCCGTGGAGCTTGCCGTTGGCCCTGGCGACGATTGCATCACCCGTGGCGCGGGCCTCGTACTTTCCCTGGTGGGTCAGGAGGACCTTGCCGGCGGCATCTCCGGCCGCGTAGAGCCAGAGCCCGCTGGTGCCGTCGCTGGCAGGGCCATCCACCAGCCCGCTGGGATCAGTAGTCAGCCGGAGGGGCTTGCCGTCAGGGGCCTCAATGCCAACGTTTTCCAGGCCAAGATTGGCCAGCGCGGGGTGGCGTCCGGATGCGACCAGGAGTTGGTCCGCTGTGAGGTTCTTGCCGTCGAGGGTCACAGTGATGGAACCGTCGTCGTTCTTCTCGACTTTCGCGACGTCCGTGTGAAGGCGGACGTCGATGCCGTCGGCCCGAAGCCCGGCCAACACCAGGCTGGCGGCCTCCTCCGGGTAGCTGCTCAGTAGCCGACCCCGGGCCACCACGGCCACCTCGGATCCGAGTCGAGAGAAGGCCTGGCCCAGTTCGACGCCGGCGACCCCACCGCCGAGGACCACCAATCGCTTCGGAACTTCCTTGGCTGCCGTAGCTCCGCGCGTGGTCCAGAAGGGCACGTCGCTGAGGCCATCGATGTCTGGTATGGAGGGGGTGGAGCCGGTAGCCACCACCACTGCGTGGTGTGCTTTGAGCGCATAGCTGTTGCCGTCGAGCCCATCGACAAGGACCTCGCGCGGGCCGGTGATGCGGGCCCGGCCGCGAATGAGTTCGATGCGTGCGCTGTCCAACCACTCCGCTTGGCTGCTGTCCTGCCAGTTGTTGGTAAACCAATCCCGGTGCTGCAGCGCGGAGTGGGCGTCGATTGTTCCGGTGACAGCTTCCGCTGCGCCGGGAATTCCCTGGGCTGCGTGGAGCACGCTGCCCGGCCTCAGGAGTGCCTTCGAAGGTATGCATGCCCAGTAGGAACACTCGCCGCCCACCAGTTCGTTCTCTATGATCACGGCAGACAGGCCGCCTCGAACCACCCGGTCCGCAACGTTTTCTCCTACGGCGCCGGCGCCGATCACAATGACATCAAATTCGCGGGAGTTCTCGGCAGTCATGTGGAAAGCCTACCGCCGCTTCCCCCTGCGTTGCGGGGCCCGCTTTGCCGGGTTTGAGCGTGTTTAGGGGTGCAGAGCGGGCCCCGCAACGAAGGGCTACTCGTGCATCGCTACGTTCTGCTGGATCATCGGCAGGTCAACCCGTGCAGAACCCCCTCACGACAGCCCTTCCGCGTGGACGCGTTTGAATGATCCAGCAGAACGGAGGCTGTGCGGGCAGGCGAAATCTCGACGGATTTGGCCACATGACCTATGAAGGAGGTGGGACATCCGATATTGTCACGATTCTGCGGCGGGTAATAAGCTCGCCTCAACATTAACGCTGCACCGTCCGGAATTGGAGCATCCGAACCCTCCGAACTCCCGGTTGGTGCATTTGCAAGGAGAGCGCCATGACAACTTCCGGTGTGGTCCCGCAAGCGCGGTTCAGCGCACAGACCAGGCTGCGAGCCTTGCAGTCGGACATTATGGAACTGATCCTGGAGCGTGAGCTCGAGGCGGGCGATCCCTTGCCGACAGAGAATGAGCTATCCGTGGCACTCGGCGTCGGCCGCAACACGCTACGTGAATCCCTCAAAGTCCTGCAGGCGCTCGGCGTCATCGAGATCCGCCACGGTTTCGGCATGTTCGTGGCGCCCACTAACTTCGACGCGCTCGCAGACGGACTCACGTTCCGGGGAAGACTATCGCTTCGTCACCAGGGGCTCGAAGCGTTGCAGCTGGTTGACGTGCGTCAAGCACTTGAGTCGGGACTTATCGGCTCGTCCATCGATGTCATGACCAAAGAACAGCTGGCCAGCATTGAAGAGTCGGTCAAGCAGATGGAGGAGCTGGCGGGTGCCGGGGAAAACTTCGTCATGGCCGACGCCGAGTTCCATCGCAGACTATTCGAACCCCTCAACAATGAACTCCTCATCAACCTGATGGGCGTGTTCTGGAAGGTGTACCGAAAGATCCATCTGGAGATCGGGCCCGGCAATGAGGACTTGATCAAGACCGCCGCGAACCATCGCAGCATTTACGCGGCAGTGGCGGCGGGCAATAAAGTCCTGGCCGCCGAGCTGCTTAACCGGCATTTTGACGGTATTCGGCGCCGTATCGGAGAGGCCGTGCGCGACTAGTTGGGGACGGTTAATTGGGGCGCGAGTGGGGGCAGGTCTCCCTCCCGCGCCCTACTGAGTAGCCGCAGAGCAGGCCCGGGGTGCCCACGCGCGCTGCTGCTCATTGCCTTAGGTAGGCTTGCGCATTGCCTCTGGCGGGCTTGCGCGGGCCGGGAGAAATTGTCCTGGTGGAGAAACAAAAAGACCCGCATCGGCTAACCGATGCGGGTCTTGATTTGTGCGCCCAAAGGGATTCGAACCCCTGACCTTCTGTTCCGTAGACAGACGCTCTATCCAGCTGAGCTATGGGCGCATTTTCGTGTTTCGCGGCAGTCTGTTTCTCAGACCCCCTCGAACCTCAATAAACTTTACAGAAGTTCATGTGAAGTTCCAAATCCAACTGGTGTTACCTAGCCGACTAGACCGGTCTACGTGACCTTAGTCACTTAAATGTCGCGTTTCTGCGTCCGCTCCCTTGATTTCTAGAGGTTTTTGCTTTTTGCGTAGGTGGACGTCATATGTCTGACAACGGATTGGTCTGGTCCGCGGCCCCTATCGTTTAGGACACACCACTGAACCCGAGGAAGGGAACCGCAATGGGCGATCTGGCGCGACTGCCGCTGCTTGAGAAGGCACCTACTACGCATGCTGGCCTTCTGGCTTGGGTAGAGGAAGTTGCCGAACTGACCCAGCCCGAGCGAATCCACTGGGTTGACGGTAGTGAAGCAGAAAACAAGAAACTAACGGACGAACTCGTCGAAGCCGGGACCCTGCAGAGGTTGAACCCGGAAACGTTCCCCAACTCCTTCGCGGCGTTCTCTGACCCGGCCGATGTTGCCCGCGTAGAGGAGCAGACCTTCATCTGCTCCGAAAACAAGCGCGACGCCGGCTTCACCAACAACTGGATGGCTCCGGCCGAGATGAAGCAGAAGCTGCGCGGATTGTTCGCGGGCTCCATGCGCGGCCGCACCATGTACGTCATCCCCTTCGTCATGGGTCACCTTGATGCAGAGGATCCCAAGTTTGGCGTCGAGATCACTGACTCCGCCTACGTGGTTGCCTCAATGCGCATCATGGCCCGCATCGGCACCGACGTCCTGGACCGCATTACGCAGACCGATGCATTCTTCGTTCCGGCTCTGCACTCCCTCGGCGCTCCGCTGGAAGACGGTCAGGCCGACGTCGCATGGCCCTGCAACCCGGATAAGTGGATTGTGCACTTCCCCGAAGAACGCTCCATCTGGTCCTTCGGTTCGGGCTACGGTGGCAACGCATTGCTCGGCAAGAAATGCTTTGCGCTGCGCATTGCTTCTGTCATGGCCCGCGATGAAGGCTGGTTGGCTGAGCACATGCTCATCCTCAAGCTGACGTCCCCTGAGCAGAAGACCTACTACGTCTCCGCTGCTTTCCCGTCGGCCTGCGGAAAAACCAACCTTGCGCTGTTGGACCCCACCATTAAGGGTTGGAAGGTGGAAACCCTCGGTGATGACATCACGTGGATGCGCTTCGGCAAAGAAGGTGAGCTCCGCGCCGTCAACCCTGAAGCAGGACTGTTCGGGGTTGCTCCCGGCACCGGCTGGGGCACCAACCCGAACGCCATGCGCGCCATCGCCAAGGGCAACAGCATCTTCACCAACGTGGCCCTCACCGATGACGGCGGTGTCTGGTGGGAGGGTATGACGGAGGAAACTCCAGCGCACCTGACCGACTGGCAGGGCAACTCCTGGACTCCGGACTCGGATACACCTGCGGCGCACCCCAACTCGCGCTTCTGCACGCCGATCGACCAGATCGACATGCTCGCTGAGGAGTACTTCAGCCCGGATGGTGTGGAACTTTCCGCAATCCTCTTCGGTGGCCGCCGCAAGACCACCATCCCGCTGGTGACCGAAGCCCGCGATTGGTCAAATGGCATCTTCATGGGCTCCACGCTGTCCTCGGAAACCACCGCTGCGGCTGCCGGCGCCGTCGGGGTTGTACGCCGCGACCCAATGGCGATGCTTCCCTTCATCGGTTACGACGCGGGTGACTACCTGAACCACTGGGTGAACCTTTCCGCCAAGGCCAACCCCGCCCGTCTGCCCAAGATCTTCTTGGTCAACTGGTTCCGACGCACACCTGAGGGTGGATTCGCATGGCCCGGATTCGGCGACAACGCCCGCGTCCTTAAATGGGCTATCGAGCGCCTCGAAGGCAAGGCTGAGGCGGTGGAGACGCCGATCGGTTTTGTTCCGACCGGTGAAGCCATCGATCTGGAAGGCCTGGACATGACTCCGGCCGAGGTTGAAGCCGCTGTTCGGGTGGATCCGGACGAGTGGGCAACCGAGCTGGCATCCATCGAGGAGTGGTTTGCCAACTTCGGCGAATCACTCCCGGCGGCACTGCAGTCCGAGCTGGATGGCCTTAAGGCCCGACTGGCCTAGACCTCTTAGGAACAACGGCGTTCTTAAGTGAACGACGGCGGCCCGTCACCCTCGGTTGAAGGGTGACGGGCCGCCGTCGTGCTTTGGTCAGAGTGCTTTGGTCAGAGTTGCGCCGCGGGCTTCCTGAATTCAGGCCGGAGGCCGATGGACTGGAAAACCGGGTTCATTTGTCGAGCATGGGGGAGCGATGAGATGACTACTCCGTCGAGCTCCTGGTAGAAAGCCTCACGTGCGCGACTCATGGCATGGCGCAGTGCGCATTCGGTGATGAGCGGACAATCCCCAGTGCTTGACTGACACTCGGCGGGGTCTTGCCGGCTGTCCAAATGGCGGAGGAGCGTTCCAACGGTGGCTTTACGCCCGGATTCGCTAAGCCGCGAACCGCCCAGACGGCCACGTTCAACGTCGATAAAGCCGAGCGAGCGCAAACGAACCATTGCCTTGCTGACATGGTTGTACGGTGTTCCGACTGCGTCGGCCACCGCCTGAGTGGTCAGCAGGGCGCCCTCAGGAACCGCCGCCAACACCATGATGGCGCGAAGGCTGACATCGGCGAAGGCGTTGATCTTCATGGATTCAGCCTAGGTAGCTCTCGTCCACCCAAATGGATGGCTCGTGGGTGTCGGGTTCCATCGCCTGAAAGACGAAGCCCTCAGCACCCGGGGTGTAGGGAATGATGGCGGCGCGCACGCTTCCATCCCGGTGCTCGGCCGCACCATGAATGCCGTCGGAGCCGTGTTCCGGGAGGCTGACATCGCTAATGATTGCTGCGGCCCGGAACTCGTCACGGCTTTGGCGAAGCAGCTCATGAAGATCGTCCAGCATCTTTCCGGCATCGACTTCCCCGTCCTCATCGGGCTCGCCGGGGGTGACGAGGAGAACCCTTAGCTCTCCATCATTTAAGAGCGTTACGCCGAAGGGAAAGAATCCGCCGTTCTGTTGGAGATGCTCCTGAGCCGTGCCTAGCCCGGTTCCCAGGGTTTCCCGTAACTCCCTATCCTGAACCGACTCCTGCGGACCAGTAAATTCCGCTGACGCAGCTGGTTCCCCGGACGGGGTATCGCCGGAATTTCCGTTGTCCGGGATGGCATCGCCGGTGCCCAATTCGCTCATACTGTCCGGCTCCTAAGCCCGGACCAGGGCGAGGACACGGTCACGGATCTTTTCCATGGTGGGCTGGTCCGTGGCCTCTGCGTTCAACCGGAGGAATGGTTCGGTGTTGGATGGACGCAAGTTGAACCACCAGCTACCGTCCTTGGCAGTGAAGGTGCTGCCGTCCAAATGATCGATTTCTACGTTTTCATTTTCGAAGTCCACGCGGACGCGCTCCACCGCTCCGGCTTTGTCCTCGATCTCCGAGTTGATTTCCCCGGAAGAGACGTAGGGCTCGTACTGGCGTCCGAGCTCGGACAGTGGACGGTCCTGCTCTCCTAAGGCGGCGAGGACGTGCATGGCGGCAAGCATTCCGGTGTCCGCGTTCCAGAAATCGCGGAAGTAGAAGTGGGCCGAGTGTTCCCCGCCGAAGACTGCTCCTTCCTCGGCCATGACGGCCTTAATGAACGAGTGCCCCACGCGGGTCCGGACTGCGCGACCGCCGTCTGTAGCTACGAGCTCCGGAACGGCCTTGGACGTCAGGAGATTGTGGATGATGACGGGGGTCTGTTCGCCCGCTGCCTGTGCCCTGGCGATCTCGCGGCGGGCGACCATGCCAGTGATGGCGGAAGGGGAAACCGGGTTACCGTTTTCGTCGATCACAAAGCAGCGGTCAGCGTCGCCGTCGAACGCCAAGCCGATGTCGGCGCCGTGCTTGATGACGGCGGCCTGGAGATCGCGGAGGTTCTCCGGTTCCAGCGGGTTGGCCGGGTGGTTCGGGAACGAGCCGTCAAGTTCGAAGTACAGCGGGATGATCTCGAACGGCAGGGCCGGAAGCAACCTGTCGCCCAGGACCGCCGGTGTGGTCAGGCCCGCCATTCCGTTGCCCGCGTCGACCACAATCCTCAGCGGACGGGAACCGGAGAGATCAACCAGTTGACGCAGGTACACAGAGTAGTCCTTGAGGACATCGTGCACGCCGATCTCCCCGCGGCTGGCCGCGGCGGGGATAACGCCGGCGTTCAGGTACTGCTCGGCGAGGGCTTGAATTTCCTTAAGTCCGGACTCAGAAGAGATGGGTTGCGCTCCGGCCTTGGCCATTTTGATGCCGTTGTACTGCGCAGGGTTGTGGCTCGCCGTGAACGTGGCGCCTGCAGCATTGAGGGCCCCGCATGCGTAATAAAGCTCATCGGTGGAGATCAGGTCCAGCAATTGCACGTTGGCTCCCCGTGTTGCTGCACCCTTGGCGAAGGCTTCGCTGAACTCCGGTGAAGATGGGCGCATATCGCCCCCAACCAGCACTGTGCCGCCCTCGAGGCCCAGGACGTCAATGAACGCAGCACCGACGGCCTCGACGATCTGGGCCGTGATGGACTCACCCACGATGCCACGGACGTCATACGCCTTGAAGGAAGCGGAGAGGTCGAATGTCTTGTTCTGCTCTTTAGTCACGGGCTCAATCCTACTGTGGACGCGCAATTCGGCACCTATGCCGGCCGCTGTCTGTGGACAGCCGATGGGCCTTGGCTGCTGTTGTCCACATAGGAGGCCCAGCGATTCCGGCCCTCATGACCGACTGGAATACTGGAGTGATGGCCAACAACTCCCCGAACGCTTCAGTTTCAGTGCAATCACCTACCGGACAGGACGCCCTGCAATGCCTCCGCGAATTGGTGGGGCACCCTGAAGCCGCGTTCCACGACGGCCAATTTGAGGCTATTGAGGCTTTGGTCGACGAGGGGCGGCGCGCGTTGGTGGTCCAGCGCACCGGCTGGGGAAAGTCCGCTGTTTACTTTGTGGCGTCATTGCTACTGCGCCGGCGGGGAGCAGGTCCGACGCTGATCGTCTCGCCCTTGCTCGCGCTCATGCGGGACCAGGTGGCCGCAGCAGCCCGCGCAGGTGTGCGGGCTGTCGCCATAAACTCTGCCAATGCGCTTGACTGGGATAGCGTGCTGGGTCAGTTGGCTGCGGACCAGGTCGACGTGCTCCTTGTATCTCCCGAACGGCTCACCAACCCGTCTTTCAGGGAAAACCAGCTTCCGGAGCTCATCCGCAGGACGGGCCTTTTGGTTATTGACGAGGCTCATTGCATTTCCGACTGGGGGCACGACTTTCGCCCCGATTATCGTCGCATCGCCGACTTGATAGCCCAACTGCCGGCATCGGTTCCGGTCCTTGCTACCACTGCAACGGCGAACTCAAGGGTGGTGCATGATATCGAGGAGCAGCTCGGTGAGGGCGTGCTGACCATCCGCGGGGCCCTTGGCCGGGAGTCGCTACGGCTCGGGGTGCTCAGCCTGCCCGACTCCCGGGACCGGTTGGGCTGGTTGCTGACCCACCTGGCTGAGATGCCCGGCAGCGGGATCGTTTACACTCTCACTGTTTCAGCGGCGGAGGACACAGCCCGGCTTTTGGTCGAGGCTGGCCATAACGTCCTTTCCTACACAGGGCGAACCGATCCGGCGGACCGGGAGCGGGCTGAACAGTTACTTAAGGAGAACAAGGTGAAGGCCCTTGTGGCCACCTCCGCCTTGGGTATGGGGTTCGACAAGCCGGATCTGGGGTTCGTGATCCACCTCGGTGCGCCCTCATCACCGGTCGCTTACTACCAGCAAGTTGGTCGTGCCGGGCGTGGAGCGGCCAACGCTGACGTACTGCTCCTCCCAGGAGCTGAGGACCGTGAAATCTGGCAGTACTTTGCTACGGCGTCCATGCCATCAGCTGAGAAAGCAGCCGCCGTATTGTCGGTTCTCGGTGAGGCAGGGGCAGCTCTTTCCACGGTTGCCCTGGAGGCGCGAGTGGATCTTCGACGAACGCCATTGGAGCTCCTGTTGAAAGTCTTGGCCGTGGACGGAGCTGTCGAACGCGTCGGCGGCGGGTGGAAAGCAACTGGACGATCCTGGGCCTATGATGCCGAGCGTTACGCGCGTATCGCGGAGGCCCGTGTCGATGAGCAGGACTCCATGGTGATCTACCAAGACACGGCGGGCTGCCGCATGGAGTACATCACCTCCGTGCTGGATGACGAGAGCGCTACCGCCTGTGGTCGTTGTGATAATTGTGCAGGTCGATGGTTTCCTGTGGACATAGCGGCGTCCGCCGCCGACGCCGCGGGGCAAACCTTGCGCCGGGCCGGCGTTGTGATCGAACCACGACTCCAGTGGCCCTCAGGGATGGATCGTCTTGGCGTTGCCGTCAAAGGCAAGATCAAGCCAGACGAAAATGCGGCCGGAGGGCGTGCTTTGGCGAGGCTCACCGACTTGGGCTGGGGTGGCGCCCTCCGGGACCTGTTCGCGGCGGGCGCCCCCGACCGCTCCGTAGACCCGGGCATGCTGACAGCGTGTGTGCAGGTGTTGCGCGAATGGTCGGGCGCTGAAGGGGGTCCCGCGTGGAGTGGCGCAGGACGGCCAGCGGCCGTGATCAGTATCCCTTCGCGGAGTAAGCCTTTGCTGGTTGACTCGCTTGCCCGAGGAATTGCCGGTATTGGTCGTATGCCCTACTTGGGCCAACTGCAGATCGCTCACGGCGGCCCGGCGGGCTCCCGCGGGGGCAACAGCGCGTACAGGCTCGCGGGAGCCTGGGACCGCCTCGTGGTGGGCCCGGAGTTAGCCCAAGGCCTTACCGGGATCGATGGACAGCCGGTCCTCTTGGTGGACGATCTCATAGACAGCCGTTGGACCATGACTGTTTCGGCCCGGGCGTTGCGTCAAGCCGGCGTAGGAGCGGTGCTCCCGTTGGCCCTGGCCCAGGCAGGCTAGCTGGCACGTCATCTTGTGAGCGCTCTCACGCGTTCCGGCTAGGATCAGAGAAACCCGTCCGTGTCCGCCCCACGGTTGGACCAGGCATACCTTGGACCGGAGCCATGACCTCAAATCCCAGAGATATCCAAACCGTCGACGCCGCGGAGAGGTCGTGGCGGCCGCAACTGGCCCTTCTGGTTGCAGCGACGTTCTTCATGGAGTTCCTGGATGGAACAATCCTCACCACAGCGATCCCCAGCATCGCCTCGGATTTCCATGCGGCCCCGGCTGATATCAATGTCACCATGACCGCATACTTGGTGACGGTGGCCATGGGAATTCCTCTTAGCAGCTGGCTCGCTGAAAGGTTCGGTGCCCGCAGGGTCTTTTGCCTGGCTATTTCGATATTCACCATCGCGTCGCTGTTTTGCGCGCTCAGCACGGGCTTGCCGGTGCTTACGCTCAGCCGTGTGGCCCAGGGCGTGGGCGGTGCCATGATGGTCCCCGTCGGAACGCTGGTGGTTTTGCGCGGCACCCCTAAGTCCGAGCTGCTGCGAGCCACCGCCTATCTGGTGTGGCCGGGCCTCCTAGCGCCCGTGCTGGCTCCGATGGTAGGCGGTGCCCTCACCACCTTCCTGTCCTGGCACTGGATTTTTCTCATCAACGTTCCGCTTGGAATCGCTGCCCTCATAACAGCCCTGCGCCTGGTTCCACGAACGAACTTCGACTCCGATCGTCGACTCGATTGGTTTGGCTTGGCGCTCACCACCCTGGGGGTCGGCGCGTTGGTGGTGGGCCTTGAAGCCCTCGGCGGGCGCGGGTCCAACTTGCTGGCCGGTGTAACGGTCGTCGGCGGTGTGCTTTCCCTCGGGGGAGCTGTCTGGTGGATGTCCAAGGCGAGGGTTCCGCTGTTCAACCTCGCTGTTTTTGCGACCAAGACTTTCCGTACGACGTCGACTGGCGGCTTCGTTTACCGTCTGACTATCAGTTCGGTGCCATTCCTGCTGCCCCTGATGTTCCAAGACGGGTTCGGGTGGGACCCGTTGAAGGCCGGGGTCATGGTCGCCGCAGTCTTCGTGGGTAATATCGGCATCAAGCCCGCTACGACTCCACTCATACGTCGCTTTGGGTTCAAGCCAGTCCTTGTCTTCGCGTCGCTGGCGTCAGCCCTGACGTTCGCGATGTGCGCTCTCCTGACGGCCCAGACACCTGAACCGCTCATCTTCACTCTTCTACTTTTCAGTGGCGCGTTCCGTTCCATCGGTTTCTCGGCCTATGCCTCAGTGCAGTACGCGGACATCGTTCCGGCCCAGCTCCCTTCGGCCAACGCGATCTCCGCAACGCTGGTTCAGCTGGCCGCCGCTGGTGGAATCGCCATAGCCGCTTTGTTCCTTCGATCTTTTGAGACGTCACATCTGTTCGGTCCCGATCACGTGGGGGTTTACAAAGGGGCGTTCCTTGCTATGGCGGCGCTGATGCTCATCAGCACAGCCGACAGCGTTACTCTGCACCGGCACGCCGGTGCGGAAGTCAGCGGAGGGGCCAAGCGAAAGCAGGCAAATCCCTAGCCGCTGCCTCCCCGGGAATGAGGCGCCGGCCCAGGGACAGAACCCCTTAAACGCAGGTGGTCCGGTTGAAAGCCGGGACCACTTCGAGACATCGTTGACAGTCTCGGCAGCGGGCGGGCCATCGCCTGCACGCACGTCATCCTGCTCGTCCGGGACACCGACGTCACCATCAGCAACGCAACAACCGGCGAGATCATCCGCGAACTCACCATCGACCCCACCAAGAACTACCAACCCAGAGAATCCAGAGAATCCGGACAAAAGTAAAACACCCCGGTCCGAAGACCGGGGTGTAACCGATGACTCGACTCATCCGTGAAGGATGTCTCGACTCATCACACACGCGGAGACGGGGGGATTTGAACCCCCGGTGGAGTTGTGCCCCACACTTCATTAGCAGTGAAGCCCATTCGGCCGCTCTGGCACGTCTCCGTTTGCTATTGCTAGCCCACCAAGGATACGCAGAACCTGTGGTCTAGCGCAAAACAGCCCGGGAAGCGCCCGATTCGGTGGTTCCCTGCCAACTGTGCCGTGCGCCCGGCCTCCTGCGCAGCGAACCATCGAGTCGGGTCCGAACCCCGGCCCGAACCCGGCCCAAGCCGGCCGCCCGAGTCCGGCCCAAGCCGGGTGCCTGAAGTGGCCCGCCCTACTTGGCGCCCGCCAGCGAACGCCACAGGAAGTGGTTGCTCCGGGCTTGCAGGGCAGCGGCTTGGCGGTTGTCCGAGGCACCGGCGTGCCCACCTTGGAGGGCCTCGTGGAACCAGACGTTGGGAATGCCCATTGCTTGCATTCGTGCCGCCATTTTCCGCGCTTGCACAGGTCCTACGCGGTCATCGGATGTCGCCGTCCAGATGAACGTTTCCGGGTAGTCCACGCCGTCCCGAAGCAGGTGGTACGGCGAGAAGGTCCGGATGAATTCCCATTGCTCGGGCACGTCCGGGTCTCCATACTCGGCAATCCACGAGTATCCCGCGGAGAGCTTGGTGTAGCGGCGCATATCCAGCAGCGGCACCCCGCAGGACACTGCGCCGAAGAGTTCCGGGTACTGGGTGAGCATGTTGCCGACCAAGAGTCCACCGTTGGAGCCGCCTACGCAACCCAAGCGACGCCGGCTGGTAACCCCGCGCGTCATGAGGTCCCTGGCCACTGCGGCGAAGTCCTCGTAGGCCCGGTGCCGGTTTTCCTGCAACGCCGCGCGATGCCAAGCAGGTCCGTACTCGCCCCCGCCGCGGATGTTGGCCACAACGTAGACCCCGCCGCGTGCGTGGGGAGCGTCGCCGCCGTCGGACGACGTGCGGCGCTCGAGCCAAGCCCGTCCGATCGTTCCGGAGTACGCGGGCGTGCGGGAGATCTCGAATCCCCCGTAGCCGGACAACTGGGTGGGGTTTTGGCCGTCCAGCACCAAATCCTTGGATGCCACTTGGAAATAAGGGATGCGTGTTCCATCCGCAGAGACCGCGAAATGCTGCTGCACTTCGTACCCGGCTTCGTTGAAGAACGACGGCGACCGTTTGATCTCTGCGCGTTGGCTCATGACCTCGCCGTCCGGACCCGGGGTGAGAGTCCCGCGAGTGAGCGTGGTTGGAGTCGTGAACCCGGTGGCCACGAGCCAGAAGTCGTTGCCTGCACCGGTCTGATCGGTATCCTCGTCGTCCACGGCGTAGGCGTTGACGTCGTGGAGGGGCGGGCACGCGCCCAACACGGTGGAGCGCCAGCCGCCGTTGGCGCCGGATGTGGACGGGTCGAGCACTCGGATCTCGGAGGAAACGTCGCGCAACAAGTTCAGGAGCAGGTAGTCCTTGGTCCAACTCCATGACTGCAGCGATGTGTGCTCGTCAGGTGAAAAGAGCACCACAAACTGGCGCGAACCGGCCAGGTACCCTTCAAAGTCCGCAGCGAGCAGGGACCCGGACGGGTACGTGTGGCCATCTACTTGCCAGTCTTTTTGTGGACGGAACAACAACCAATCCCGGTGGGCGCTGATATTCACATCCGTGGGCACGTCAATGTTCACCCACGAACTCTCGCGCAGGAGCCAGGTATTCCTGTTGTAGAAGTCGATGTAATCAACGGCGAAGGTCCGCTCATAACCTGGGGTGGAATCGTGGGCCACCATGGCCAGCATGTGGTCCTCGGGAATTTCGAAGAGCCGCTCAGCATCAGCAAGGGCCTGGCCTCTGCAGAGTTTCACGCCAGTGCGGGCGTACGACGATGAGGTCGCAGGCAGGCCATCGGCGGTGCTGGATACCAAGAGTGTGTCAGCGTCCAGCCAGCTAACGTTCCCCTTCGCCGTCGGCAGGTCGAAGCCCCCTTCGACAAAAGTGCGGGTCTCGACGTCGAACTCGCGGTGGCGGTCAGCGTCACCGCCGTCGGGGGAGAGGGAGACCATGGCCAAACGGTAGGCGGCACCGTCTGAAGGGCGCAGGAAACCGGCGCCGTGGAAGACCCACTCCACCCCTTCCGCATCGGCCAATGCATCGACATCCAGCAGCACGTCCCACTCGGGAGCGTCTGTCAGGTAGCTCTCCCACGTGGTCCGTCGCCAGAGGCCCTTGGGGTGCTCTTGGTCCTTCCAAAAGTTGTAGTAGAAGTTTCCGCGTTTGTTGACCATGGCGACGCGGTCCGTCGAATCAAGGACTTCGAGGATTCCGGCCTCGACTGCCGCGTAATCGGAGTCCTCCAACAATTCCTCGGTGCGGGCGTTCTGCTCACGGACCCAAGCAAGCTGTTGATCGCCGTGGATGTCTTCAAGCCAGATGTTCTCATCCGTTGGCATGGGGGCGATGTCCGCAGCGTGGCGGCCCCTGGGTTTACCGTCGATGGCATCGCCATCCCCGGGAAGTGGCGTGTGATCAGCTTCTGTGGTGGTCATGGGCCCATCCAAGCAACACTGTTCAGCGGTAAGCAAGTCACAGGAAGTTAAGCTTGAGCGTGGCTATATCCGAAACCAACCGTGTTGCCCTGATCGGGGCAGGCCCTCGGGGCACCAGCGTCCTTGAGCGGTTGCTCGCGAATTGGGCGTCGATGGGACGTTCAGTGGGCGCGCGACGCTTGCAGATCGACGTCGTCGATCCTTACCAAGCGGGCCCGGGACACGTGTGGCAGCCGGAACAATCCCGGCTGTACCTGATGAACACCCAGGCGTTCTATCCCACGCTCATCCCCGAAGACGCCGAACTGGCACCCCCTTTGGCCGGCGGTTCTTTTGACCAGTGGCGCGAACTTCGGCGTCGTGATGGCATCGGTTTGAACGACGCCGAAAAGGCGGAGCTGGCCACCCTCGAGTCCCACGATTTCCCCAGCCGCGCTTTGTACGGGCGGTACCTGCGCCAAACCCTGGAGTCGGTCCTTGAGCGACTACCCGACGGCGTCGCGGTCACCTTTAGGGAGACGACAGCGCTTGCGGTCCGCCCCGCCGGACGCCGGGATGGGATGTTCGACGTCGAACTGGCCGACGGCGCGAGGCTCACCGTCGACTCCGTGGTGCTGGCCCTGGGCCACATCGAATCCCGGTTGAATCCCGAGCAGCGGTCCTTCCAGGGCGCCGCGGAAGAGCGCGGTTTGCGTTATTTCCCCCCAGCAGCACCGGCGGATGTCGACTGGCAGGCCGTGCCTGACAACGAACCGGTCCTGGTGCGGGGCATGGGCCTTAACTTTTTCGACGTCATGGGTCAGCTGACTGAGGGCCGCGGTGGCAAGTTCGTCGACGCCGGCCTGCCGGGTGCCGGGGTACTCGAATACCGTGCGTCCGGCCGGGAGCCCAAGATCATAGCCGCCTCACGCCGCGGAACGCCGTATCGGGCCAAAGCGGGTTTGGCTGGGTACTATCCGCGGAGCATCACTATGAGGTACCTGACCGAAGATGCCGTGGACCGGTTCCGCGCTGCCGGCATCCAGCCTGGTTTTGACCATGACCTGTGGCCACTGCTGCACCGGGACGCGTTGTGGGCCTACTACTCGACGTTGGCGGCCTCCCAGCCCGCTGCTATCCGTGATGCGGCCCAATTCCTGACTGATCTTGCGGATGCGCTCCAACCCCACGCGCACACCACCGCGAACTGGGAACACGATGTAGGGGACCTGGTTGAAAAGCATGTGCTGGCCTGCCGCCGGCTGAACTTACGAGCCCTTGCCGCCCCGCTGGCCGGCCGCACGTTCGGCTCCCGTAAGGAACTGGACGCAGCGGTCACAGCCTATTTGGACGACGACGCACGACGCTCCGCATTGGGTGAATCGGATCCGATAAAGATGGCCATCGGAGCCCTCCACACGGGCCGCGCCATCCTCAAATCCGTAGTAGCCGACGGCGGGATAACGGACGAATCCTGGCTGGCGGGGCTACGGGGTTGGTTTGAATCGTTCGTCGAAGGGTTGGCCAGTGGTCCGCCCGCCATCCGTTCGGAACAGTTGGCCGCGTTGGCGCGTGCCGGCGTCGTAAGTTTTGTCGGGCCCGACCCCAAATTCACAGTGGACCGGGGCGCGCGGGTGTTTCGGGCGACGTCGCCGTGGGTACGCGATTCGCCAGCCGAAGCCAGGACCCTGATTGAGGCGATGTCCCCGGCAAACAGGGTGGGCGTCAATGTTTCCCCGCTGCTGGAACAGCTCCTCGCTGATGGGCTGGTGCGGCCCAAGATCATGATGAGTGTTGAAGGAATGCCCATGCAGACCACAGGTTTGGACGTGGAGCCACATCCGTACCGCCCGGTTGCTGCCAACGGCTCCGTCACCGAGGGTCTGTATGTTCTGGGCCTGCAACTTTCGGCGTCGCAATGGGGGACTGCGATTGCCGCAGAGGCGCGGCCGCTCGCCGGGCCGGTCTACTCAAGTGGGCAGCGCACCCTCCGCGACGCTGATGAAATCGCGCGCGGCATACTCGGCTGTTAACAGCGGTTCAGGGCCGCCCATCACTCACTGAGCGGCCCTGCCCTTAAGATGTGAGCTTTACAGCCCTACGCGCCCGGGTTCAGGGCCTGTACCACCTTGAAAACCGCGCCGGTGGGATCGGATACGGTGGCCAGCCGCCCGAAAGGCGTGTCCTCGGCAGGCTGGATCACCGAGGCGCCGAGGCCCACGGCCCGCTCCACAGTGGCGCCTACATCGTCCACGGCAAAGTACACACTCCACATGGAGGGAACTTCCTCCGGAAGGAATCCGGATGCGTCCATGATGCCTGCCTTGGCGTCGTCGCCGGAGCCCAAGGTGGTGTAACGGAACTCCGGGGTGTCGCTCATGACGGCGGTTTCCCACCCAAAGACGTTCCGGTAGAACGCCACAGCAGACTCATAGTCCTTGGCGAGGAGTTCATGCCACGCCGGAGCGCCGGACTCCGCAGCAAGCTGGAAGCCCTTCATCTGCCCGAATTGCCACGCACCAACGGAGGCTCCGGATGAATCAGCGTACATAGCCATGGCGCCCTGTTCGGGGACATCCATGGGTTCCATATACACCTGGCCGCCGTTCGCGGCGGCAGCTTCGGTGGTGGCTTTGATATCGTCCGTGCGCAGGTAGGTGGACCAGAGATCGGGCATGCCGCCCATGTCTTCCTGCTTCTGCATAATGCCGGCAACCAAACGGCCATCCTTGGAAGCGGTGATATAACCGCCGTAGGTTTCCTGGTCGCCTGTTTCATACGTCCAGCCGAAGAGGGCTGTATAGAAAGCTTTCGCCTTCTCCGTATCGGTGGTCATGAGGTCGATCCAGCATGGAGCGCCGGGGGTGATATCAGGGGTAGGCATACGTCAAGCTCCCGTTGTTGTTCTGCTGCCAAGATTCGGCGGTATCCGAAGATGGTGGAGACACTGAGAAGACTATGCGGGGGGTCTGACACTTTCAATGAAAACGCAAAAGTGCCCCGGGCTGGAACCCGGGGCACTGCATTGGCGGAAGGTAAGGGATTTGAACCCTTGGTACGGGGTTACCGCACACTGGTTTTCAAGACCAGCTCCTTAGGCCGCTCGGACAACCTTCCCTGCCTAGTAGTCTTTCATAGGGAGTTGGCTGTACCAAAACAGCCCGTACCAGTCCCTGCCCCGGGGCTGGAGCACAAGCAAGAAACCGGGAGTTCGTCATGAAAGCCGTCTACATCTCAGAGCCTGGCGGGCCCGAGGTCCTCGACATCCGGGAAGTCCCTGCTCCGGTGCCGGGCAACGGCGAGGTGCTGATCGACGTCGTCGCCGCCGGCCTGAACCGGGCCGATGTCCAGCAGCGCCGCGGCTTCTACCCGCCGCCTCCGGGCGCCTCGGACATCCCCGGACTTGAAGTATCGGGCCGGATCGCGGCCTTCGGTCCCGGCGTGACCAAGGCCTTCTCCCTCGGAGATAAAGTGGTGGCCCTGCTGGCCGGTGGCGGGTACGCCCAACAGGTTGCGGTCTCGGCCGAACAGGTCCTCCGGATTCCCGAAGGCGTGGACCTGATCACGGCGGCGGCCCTTCCTGAAGTCGCAGCGACCGTGTACTCGAACCTCATCATGACAGCCCAGCTGCAGCCCGGTGAGACCGTCCTCATTCATGGTGCCACCGGCGGCATCGGCACCATGGCCATTCAGCTGGCCAAAGCGTACGGAGCTACCGTGGCAACAACGGCCGGGACAGACGAAAAGGTCAGTACGGCCAAAGCCTTCCTCGGGGCCGATATCGCCATCAATTACACCGAGGAGGATTTCCCGGAAAGCCTCAAAGCTTCCAACGGAGGCAAAGGCGCAGACGTGATCCTCGACGTCGTGGGCGCCAAATACCTGCAACAAAACATCGATGCGCTCGCCGACTACGGCCGCCTGGTCATCATCGGCCTCCAGGGCGGGACCAAGGCCGAAATCAACCTTGGGCAGCTCCTCAGCAAGCGCGCCGCCGTCATCGGCACCGCCCTCCGTCCGCGCCCGGTGGCCGAAAAAGGCATCATCATGTCTGCCGTCCGCGAGGTTGTATGGCCAATGCTCACCGACGGGCGCATCAAGCCCCTCGTAGCGAAGACGTTCCCGTTGGAGCAGGTCCGGCAGGCCCACGAATACTTCGATAGCGGCGAGCACATGGGCAAGGTGCTGTTGCTTCTCTGATCCGTCCGTCCCAAGGCAGCAAAGGAGCACCATGTCTATCCGGCACAGCCTGCTGGCACTGCTTCACGGCCAACCGCGTTACGGCTACGAGCTACGCGTCGAGTTCGAGGATCGGACCGGTGCAGCCTGGCCGCTGAATATCGGACAGGTGTACACCACTCTGGACCGGTTGGAGCGGGACGGCTTAGTCACCAAAGAGGGCGACGACGGCGGCGGCCACGTCATCTACAGCCTCACCGAGGCGGGGGCTGAGCAAGTCCGGACGTGGTTTTCAGGGGCGGTGGACCGGGGCAATCCGCCCCGGAACGAGATCGCCATCAAACTCGCGCTCGCTGTGACGATGCCCGGAGTGGATGTTTCGGCCGTCATCCAATCCCAACGCGAGGCATCCCTCAGGGCCCTACAGGAACATACGCAGTCCAGGAAGTCGGTCGGTGCGAACCAGCGACCCGCGGATACGGCATGGCTCCTCGTCCTGGATTCGCTGATATTCCAAGCCGAGGCTGAGGTGCGTTGGCTGGATCTGTGCGAGGCGCGGATGGTCCAATTCCAAGCGGGAGGCAACCAGTAGTTCCGGGCCTTTTCGCTACGGACGAAGTCCAAAATTGACCCTCGGCTCCGGGACCCTGCGAACCACATGAGAGTATGAACCAATGAGCGATCTGAACAACATTCAGCCTGCGGATGAGGCTTCGGACGACACCCCCGTGGAAGGCACTCCCGTGGATGCCGAAGCACCCGCGGAGCCGCCGCATGGCGCTACCCTCCAAGAACTCGTGGACGAGCCGGCAAAGGTCATGCGGATCGGCACCATGATCCGCCAGCTCCTTGAAGAGGTAAAGAGTGCCCCGTTGGATGACGCCGCAAGGGGTCGCCTGGCCGAAATCCACGAACGCTCCATCAAGGAACTCGAGGACGGACTCGCTCCGCAGCTGATCGAAGAGCTGGAGCGGATCACGTTGCCGTTTCCCGAGGAAACCACCCCCAGCGACGCAGAGCTGCGCATCGCACAGGCCCAGCTTGTGGGATGGCTCGAAGGGCTTTTCCACGGAATCCAGGCGGCCATAGCGGCGCAGCAGGCCGCCAAGGAGCACGCAGCCGCCCAAATGCAACTCCGCCAGCTCCCGCCGGGCACGGTGATCGCACCCGGAATCGTCATCGGCGAGAACGGCCAGCCCCAGCGCGCAGCTGCTCCCGGCGCTCCGGGAACCGCGCCGCGGGGGCGCCCGGAAGATCCGGACCACGGTCCCGGCCAGTACCTCTGAGCTGGCGCATGGGTTTCTTTGGGGCCGTCCGGCAAGGGCGGAGAGATGATCTTGAGCTCGGCAAGGGTATTTGGCGCAGGGCCCACGACCGCTTTCACCGCGGGTTGGACCGGTATCACCAGGTCCTTGAGGGCGTAGACGACGAACAGCTCTATGGCGAACTTTTAGTAATCGCCAACGAGCTCGCTGAATTATCCCCACGTGTCAGGTCTATTTGTGTGGAGGCCCAGAAGCGCTCTCCGAGTGATGGGCTGGACGTCCCGGGGCCGCTCGCCGGTGTGCACCGGGCCCTGTCCAAAGCCGGAAATTCGCTGGCCACCACGGCAGAGGCTGCCGCCATGTTGCGGCTTGCGGTGGGTCCGGTGCCCGTGGGCGCATTGTCTGTCCGGCGTCGCTTGGAGTCGGTCTACGAACAAGTCGAGGACGCTGAGCGCCAACTCCGAGGCTAGGGTAAAGGCCGCGTCAGCAACTACGGGCGTGCGCGGTTATTCCGTTTTTACAAGGAGTTAAGCGGATAGCTGATAAGGACAATCCTGGGTGCCTGAGGCAACCACTGCTGGCACTATGGGACCATGACTTCCTCTCCCACACTTACATTCAACGACGGCAACACCATTCCCCAGCTCGGCTACGGGGTGTGGCAAGTTGAAGACGATGTAGCCGAAAAAGTGGTGCGTCAAGCGTTCGAAGCCGGCTTCCGCCACATCGACACCGCCAAGATCTATGGCAACGAGTCCGGCGTCGGCCGTGCCATCGCGTCCTCGGGCTTGTCTGCTGAGGAAATCTTCATCACCACCAAGCTGTGGAACGCCGACCAAGGTTACGAGTCCACGCTGGAGGCCTTCGAAGCGTCCATGGACCGCCTCGGAATCCAGACACTGGACCTCTACCTCATCCACTGGCAGCAGCCCAAGCAGGAAAAGTATGTCGACACCTGGAAGGCCCTGATCGAGCTCAAGAAGCGCGGCCGGGTCAAGTCCATCGGCGTCTCCAACTTCACAAAGGAGGGCCTGCAGCGCATCATCGACGAAACCGGGGTCGTTCCGGCCATCAACCAGGTTGAACTGCACCCGTTCTTCAACCAGGCCGACCTCCGCGAGTTCAACGCCTCCAAGGGCATCCTGACCCAGGCTTGGTCTCCCCTCGGACAGGGTGGCGAACTTCTGGAGAACGCCACTATTGCCGAGATCGCTGAGAAGCACGGTGCCACACCGGCACAGGTTGTCATCGCATGGCACTTGGCGATTGGCAATGTCGTCATCCCCAAGTCCGTCACCGAGTCACGGATCCAGGAGAACTTCGCCGCCTTGAACGTCACGTTGGACGCAACCGACGTCGAGGCCATCAGCAGTCTGGACCGCGGCACCGAAGGCCGCATCGGCCCCGATCCTGCAGTCTCCGACTTCGCCTAAGCACTGTTCAGCGCTAACTAAAAGCGCCCCGCATGCAACCATTCGGTTGTGCGCGGGGCGCTTTTGGTTAAGTGACGACGGCTTTAACCGGCAATCGACGGCGCCTTTGCAGCGCTGCTTTCCCGCACCCGCAGCGTTGGCGTTAACCTTGCCGGCTCGGGTTTTTCGCCCCTGAGCACGGCCTGCATGAGCTGCACTGCCGTCCGTCCGATGTCCTCCATCGGGGAATGGACCGAAGTCAACGGGACGGGAAGCTCGGCCGCCAGGGACGTGTCGTTGTAGCCCACAACCGCGACGTCCTCTCCTACTGTGAGGCCGCGGGAGCGCAAAGCGCCCATGGCTCCAATGGCTGCGAAATCGTTGACGGCGAAGATGGCGGTAGGGCAGATCTTGCTGTTGGCGAGGATTTTTTCTGCGGCCTCCCGGCCGCCGGCCGTATCGAACCTGGACAGCACCACGTCGTCGTCGGAAATGGTGCCACCCAGTGACCGCCAGCGGTTCAGGAATCCGGCTGTACGGTCGACGCCGGTACTCGCATACGGTTCGCCCGCAATAACTGCCACTTGCCGGTGGCCCATTTCCCACAAGTGAGCAGCGACGAATTCACCGCCAACGACGTCGTCACACGTGGCAGATGGGTAGCCGGGCACCCGACGGTTCATCAGGACGAAGGGAACCTTGCGGTCAGTAAGTTCCTGGAGGAGGCTGCTGTCCAGATGGGCGTCGCCAATGATCAGGCCGTCCACCCTGCGGGCAAGCATGAGGTCAATCTTCCGTCGCTGTTCTTCGGGGTCGTCGCGCGAGTTCATCACGAAAGCGGAGTAACCCACCTGCGCTGAGGCCGCGTCGATGCCCTCGTACATGATTGCGAGGACCAGGTCCGAGAGTCGCGGGACGATGACGCCGAGCAACTTGGTCCGCCTGGTCCGAAGGCTGGCGGCCTGCGGATCGGGGGAGTAGCCAAGCTTCCGGGCCAGTTCACGGACGCGCTCCGCCGTCGCAGCCGAGGCCGCTCCCTTGGCTACGTCGGACCCGGAGTGCAGGACCCGGGAAACCGTGGACGGATGAACGCCCAGCTCCCGTGCCAGATCCTTCAACGTGACCGCAGCGTCGCCGTCGGCCTTTTCTTTCATGTCCCTCTCCTGCCCACCGGCATCACTGTAGCCCAGGTCTGTTACGGAAGGTCTTAGGGCACCCCTTGACGTGACCCCCTTCACATTCTATAGTCGTTTTTCAGTGTTACCCAAACGATTGGGTAACGGGCAAACCACTAGGCGCCACACCCCCGGCGCCATTCACCACTCTTGCCTCTTCCCCTAATGCGGAAAGGTACCCAAACGATTGGGTTGCTGGCCGCAGAGCAACCAATGGAGCTGAAATGACTGTTACCGGCGCCCACGTCGTGCTGCTGGCCACGGGAGGCACCATCTCGTCGCGCTCTTCCCGCACAGGCGGGGCTGTCGCATCCGATACGGGTGCCGAGGTGTTCAAAGCCATGGGCTCACCGACCTCCCACCCAGTCCGGGTATTGGATGTGTTCCAGAAAGGTTCGTATCTGCTCACCTTCGAGGACATGCTCAGGATCTGCGCCACCATCAAGGATGTCCTCAAAGATCCCGACGTCTTGGGTGTCGTGGTGACCCACGGAACGGACACCATGGAAGAGACAGCTTTCCTCGCCGACCTGACCCATGACGACGTGCGCCCGGTCGTCTTCACCGGCTCGCAGCGTGCTGCCGACTCGGAAGCCCCCGACGGGCCGGACAACCTGGCCCGCGCCATCGCCGTTGCAGGTTCGAAGGAGGGGAGGGGTAAGGGCGTCATGGTTCACTTTGCCGGCAGCATCTTTCCCGCAGCCGGGATCCGCAAAAGCCAGACCCTTCGGCTTGATGCCTTCGCCAACCCCGATTTCGGGTCACTCGGTCGCGTCAGTGCCCAAGGAGAGGTAGCAATGCTCGACGGCGGCAGCCGGCCTGAGCCTTTGCCGTTGCCGGAACCCGGCGGAACCTGCCCGCGCGTCGACCTCGTGGCCGCCTATCCCGGCGCCGACGCCACCCTGATGCGCGCCGCCCTTCGGGCCGGCGCGACAGGCATCGTCCTGCAAGGCACCGGAAGCGGCAATGCCAACCCCAGCCTCTGTTCGGAAGTCGCGGCTGCCGTGGCGTCCGGCGTCGTGGTTATCACGAGCACCCGCGTGGACGCCGGACCTGTGGTCCCGATCTACGGTGCTGGTGGCGGCGGTGAAGACCTCCGGGCCGCCGGGGCGATCGGCTCTGGCCACCTCCGGCCGTCGCAGGCCCTGATTCTGCTCAACCTCCTGCTCAGCATCAACACCGGCCCGGAGCGGATCGGCGAAATCTTCACCCACCGAGGGAGGCCCCCCAAACCTTCCGCCTGACACCCCAAAAGCTCCCGGACTTAACACTTTGAAAGGAAAATCTCATGGCTAAGGACATTCAAGTCGCCTTCGGCGTTGACGTAGACGCAGTGGCGGGCATGCTCGGATCTTATGGAGGGGAGGACTCCCCGTGTGACATCAGCCGCGGCCTGTTCAGCGGCGAAGTGGGGGGACCTCGCCTGATCCGCTTGTTCCAGAAATACAACCTCCCGGCAACCTGGTTCGTGCCCGGTCATTCGATCGAGACGTTCCCGGAACTGACACAGATGATCGTCGACGCCGGTCACGAGATCGGCGTGCACGGGTATTCGCACGAGAACCCGATTGCCATGACCCGGGAACAAGAGACCGCCATCTTGGACCGCTCGATCGAACTGATCGAGAAGGTGTCCGGTCGCAGGCCCACAGGCTACGTTGCGCCGTGGTGGGAATTTTCGCCTGTCACTAACGAAATCCTCCTCGAGCGGGGCATCAAATACGATCACTCCCTGATGCACCGGGACTTTGAGCCTTACTACGTCCGGGTAGGTGATTCCTGGAAAAAGATCGACTACACCAAGGACGCCGAGACGTGGATGGAACCCCTCAAGCGCGGACAGGAAACGGACCTCGTGGAGATACCAGCCAACTGGTACCTCGATGACCTGCCTCCCATGATGTTCATCAAGGCGTCCCCGAACTCCCACGGGTTCGTCAATCCCCGCGATATCGAGCAGATGTGGCGTGACCAGTTCGACTGGGTCTACCGCGAAATGGACCAAGCCGTGTTCACCATGACCATTCACCCGGACGTATCGGGACGCCCCCAGGTCCTGCTGATGCTCGAACGCCTTATTGAACACATCAACTCGCACGACGGCGTCAGCTGGCTCACCTTCGACCAGATCGCAGACTCCTTCATCTCCCGCAGCCCTCGTAAGGAAAGCAAGTCATGACCATCCAAGAACCAGCTGTTGACCTTTCGCAGCCCCGCCCCAACGAGAAGCGCCGTTTCCCCATCTTCTCCAAGCGCCACACCACCACCGCCACAGTCCTCGCCCTGCTGGCCTGGACAGTGGCCGTCTTCGACTACGGCCTGTTCGGCACCCTGCTGCCGGCCATGCAGCAGGAATTCGGCTGGTCGGCCACGGAGGCATATGCCATCAACACATGGATCGCCGTCGGTACCGCGATCGTCTGCTTTGGTATCGGCCCCGTCATCGACAGGCTCGGACGCCGCAAAGGCATGATGAGCACCATCGGTGGAACCGCCGTCGTCTCCGCCCTGACTGCTGCGATTCCCACCGGCATTCCGGTTCTCAGCAACGCACTCCTGGTAGTAGTCCGGTCCTTCGGCGGCTTGGGCTTCTCCGAACAAGCCGTGAACGCCACCTACATGAATGAGGTCTACCAGGTCACGGAGGTTGCCGATAAGCGCAAGCGCCCCGGGTTCCACTACTCCTTCATCCAGGGCGGATGGCCCCTGGGCTTCCTATTGGCCAGCGCGCTGGCACTTGCCTTCCTGCCTTCCCTGGGATGGCGCGCCCTGTACCTGATGGCCACCATTCCCGCAGCCATCATCGTCTGGACCATCGCCCGGAAGCTCAAAGAAACCCCGCAGTTTGAACTGCACCACAAGCTCACCGAGCTGGAAAAGGGCGGGAGGTCCGAAGAAGCGCACTCACTCGCCAAGGCCTACGGCGTCGAGCATTCCTCAGCAGCCCCGCTGAAGCGCATCTGGGAGCCGCAACTGCGCCGGAACACCATCGTTTTCTCGATCGCGTGGATCGTGAACTTCTTCGGTATCACCATCTTCAGCGTCCTCGGCAGTTCGGTGCTGAAGAACGCCAAGGGCGTGGAGCTCTCGGATGCTTTCTGGATGCTGATCGTCATCAACCTCCTGGCCTACTTTGGGTACGTCTTCCACGGCTGGATCGGGGACAAAATCGGCCGCAAGCGGACCATCATCGGTGGCTGGATCATCTCCGGCATCTGCTTCTCCATCATGCTAAGCCCCCTCGCGGCAAGCCCCTTCATGATCATCCTGACCTACGGCGCCGGGCTGTTCTTCCTGGTGGGCCCGTATGCTGCCATCCAGTACTTCATGGCCGAGTGCTACCCGGTAAGCTGCCGGGCCACGGGTACCGCCTTCATTGGTGCCATGAGCCAGCCCGGAACCATCATCGGTGGCGCGATCTTTACCGCCATCGCAGCCGTCGCCGGTACCGGCAGTGCGGCCCTCTGGGTCGGTGCCCTCGGCACCTTGGTTTCCGGACTCTTGATGATCGCAGCCAAGCCACCCGTTGAAGCCTTGAGCGAGGATCACCCGCATGACGTCTAACCACAAAGCCGCCATTATCACCGGCGCTGCCAGCGGCATCGGACGGGCCCTGGCCGTCCACTACGCCCGCCAAAAAGTAGTGTCCGTCATTGGCACCTTCCCCGGCGACCCCCACGATCCCGAGGAAACCCTCCGCCTGGTCAAGGAAGCCGGCGGTGAAGCCGTGATCCATGAAGTGGACGTCCGCACCACTGAGTCCGTGGACGCCCTGGCGCAACGGGCCGTGGACGAGTACGGCCGGCTGGACATCGCCATCGCCAACGCCGGAATCCTGCGCAATTCCTCGCTCAGCGAGATGTCGGACGAGCGCTGGCATGACATGCTCAACGTGGACCTCACCGGCGTGCTGCGCACGCTGCGCGCAGGTGCGGAGAGGATGTCCGACGGCGGAGCGCTGGTTGCCGTCTCGTCCATCGCCGGCGGCGTCTATGGGTGGGAGGAGCACGCCCACTATGCCGCGGCAAAGGCCGGCGTCCTGGGGCTGGTCCGGAGCGTGGCCGTGGAGCTCGGTCCGCGGCAGATCCGGGCCAATGCCGTTATCCCGGGACTCATCGAAACCCCCCAGTCCTTGGACCCTGTGAATTCGCTGGGTCCGGAGGGGCTGAAACGGGCCGGAAACGATATCCCGTGGGGCAGGGTGGGAACACCGGAGGAAGTGGCCAGCGTGATCGCTTTCCTCACCTCCGACGACTCCCGCTACATCACGGGTCAGGCACTGGTGGTCGACGGCGGACTCACCGTCAAGATGCGGGCCTGACGGCGTGACCCGAAAAGGAAAGGACAGCATGGACACGTTGACTGACGGTGCTGGCCGGCCGTCCGGGAGCGTCCCGGACGGCAAGGGCCGGGGAGTGGTTGTCACAGGCGGTTCCAGCGGGATCGGTAAGGCCATCGCCGAGGCTTTCATGGCCAACGGGGACCGGGTGGCGGTGCTGGACAGGGCCGGAGGCGAAGGCGTCATCCGCGTGGACGTGGCCGACGAAGCCAGCGTACGGTCTGCCTTCGCCGAGGCACGGGAGACGCTGGGCGGAATCGATGTCCTAGTGAACAGCGCAGGACTTTTGACGGAGTCTCCCCTTGAGGACATGTCCTTGGCCACGTGGAATGAGACCCTGACGGTGGACCTGACCGGGGTATTCCTCTGTTGCCGGGAGGTGGTGGGGGAGATGCGGCAGCGAAAGTGGGGCCGCATCATCAATATCGCCTCCCAGCTGGCCATCAAGGGCGGGGTGGGGCTGACCCATTACAGTGCTGCGAAGGCTGGTGTGGTTGGTCTTTCCAAAGCCCTGGCCTTGGAAACAGCGGCGGACAATGTGCTCGTCAACTGCATCGCCCCGGGCCCGATCGAAACGCCGTTGGTGGAGGGCATCTCGGAAAGCTGGAAAGCAGCTAAACGCGCCGAACTTCCCCTCGGTCGCTTTGGGACGCCAGAGGAAGTAGCCCCTGCAGCCTTGTTGCTGGCAAGCGATCCGGGCGGCAATCTTTTCGTCGGACAAACGCTGGGGCCCAACTCCGGCGACGTCATGCCATAGGGCCGTCACCTCAAAAAGGCGCGATCGAAAACTGGAGGAAACGATATGTGCGGTGCCTGTGGAAGGACAACCGTTGCCGACCCGATCCTCGGGCCGGTGCGGACCATGCGGCAACACTTGATTGTGGCCGCTACGATCAGCGCGGTCTGCACCGGCCTCCCGGGGGCTCCAAAAGTTACTGCCCTTGCGGACGGCTGGATGATGACGGGTCCCTCAGGAACCTCCGCCCAGTGCCGGACCGTGGAAGAACTGTGTTCCGCTGTGCTCGGCTGTTTCACCAATGCTTCGGTTATCCACCACTTGGTTAGGCGCGGGCAGGCATACGCAACCGATTCAGCTAACGCGGGCCTGCCTGCGCTCGTAGCCCGGGCATTTGGTGCCTCTCCGGACGCAGCAGCATCACCCGATCACTCCGAAGGAAAACTTTATGACTGATTACACCCCTCTCTGGTCACCTATCCGGATCGGCACCACCGAGCTGGACAACCGAGTTGCCTTGGCACCCATGACGCGAATCAGCGCAACGGAGGACGGGCATGCCACGGATAGGATGGCCTCCTACTACCAGCGGTTCGCCCGAGGTGGTTTCGGCCTGCTGATCACCGAAGGCATCTATCCGGACACTGCCCACAGCCAGGGCTACCTGCACCAGCCGGGCATCGCAACCCAAGGGCAGGCACAGGCTTGGGCCAGGGTTGTCGACGGCGTCCACGCTGCGGGCTCGAAGATCTTCGCCCAGCTGATGCATGCCGGAGCGCAGAGCCAGGGAAACCGGTTTGTTGGCTCCTCCGTGGGGCCCTCGGCTGTGGCCCCGAAGGGGGAGCAGCTGGGCTTCTACCGCGGTGAAGGTCCCTACCGCGTTCCCGCGGCGTTGACCCTGGCCCAGATGAAGGAAGTCCGGGAAGGCTTCGTCCAGGCGGCACTGCACGCACAAGAGGCGGGCTTCGACGGCGTCGAGATCCATGGTGCCAACGGGTACCTGCTGGATCAGTTCCTCACCGACTATTTGAACCAGCGTGAGGACCAGTACGGCGGCTCCCCGGAAAACAGGGTGCGGTTTGCCGCCGAGATCTGCCGCGACGTTCGCGAAGCTGTTGGCCCGGCCATGACAGTGGGCATCCGAATCTCCCAGTCCAAGGTCAGTGACCACGCCCACAAGTGGCGCGGAGGGGTGGAGGAAGCCGAAGTCATCTTCGCGACGCTGGGGGACACCGGCATCGATTTCGTCCATACCACCGAGTATCGCGCCACTGAACCGGCGTTCGCGGACTCAGCGGAAACACTCGCTGCGTTGGCCAGGAAATACTCGGGCGTAGCCGTGATTGCCAATGGCCAGCTGGATGATCCGGTCACTGCAGTGTCCATGGTGGCGGACGGCTCAGCCGACGTTATTGCCCTTGGCAAAGCCGCTTTGGCTAATCGAAACTGGCCGCAGTTGGTCCGCAGCAACCAGGGGTTGGGGGAACTGGACCCCTCCGTGTTTGCTCCCCTGGCGGACGTCAAGGACTGGGAACTGGCAGATCCGGCGTAGCAGGCTTCCGGGGGCCGTTGGGCTCCCAGAGAAAAAACCCCGCAGGTTCATCTGAACCTGCGGGGTTTTTTCTCTGAGCTTCCTATCAGAATCGAACTGATGACCTTTTCATTACGAGTGAAACGCTCTACCGACTGAGCTAAGGAAGCACCGCGCTTTTCCCCGGTTTCCCGGCTGATCACGCAAGACACCACTGTAATAGAGCTACGCCGCCCGGGTCAAAACGAGCCCGGCGGGTGTTCGGGGCCCCCGGGGAGCCGGCTACGGATCGTTCGGCGTTTAGGTTCAGGAGCCGGAATTGAGCAGCTCCACTGCGGCCATGTTCCATTGGTCCGATGTTGGCGCGGTAGCCCCGATTTTCACTGGAGTCCCGGCAGGACCTGTTGCTTGATTGGTGTACTCGCTCCATGAGGTGTCGCCATGGGCGGTATCCACGCATTGATCCAGCATGGCAAAGCCCGTGGGAAGGGTCCTGGCTACAGCCTTGTCCCAATCATGGCCCACGGCCAGTACCAGTGAGGTGGCCGCCGTCGTAGTGACGGTAAGGGTCGGCGCCCCACTGGCTGCACCACCAGTGGAGACTGCCCCGGTTCCGGTGGCACCCTCGAAAGCGACAACGGTCAGGTCCTGCGCATAACCACCCTTGGCGGGTGCTGACCTCGCCGTCACGTTGTGGAGCACCGTGGAGGCCGTTGCGGTCCAGATTTCAGCGTCCCCGGACCGGGAGTTGGCCCGGCCCACGAGCCTCCAGGTTAGGCCCGCTCCGGAGACCGTTGCTGACTGGCCAGCCGCTCCGCCGGGGCCATCCATGGACACGAATGCAAGGAGCACCTCTCCCGAAATAACAGTGCTGAAAGCCCCCGTTTGAACTGTCCCTGTTCCACGAGCCGTGACGCTGGTTTGCAGGACGAAGCAGGTCATGGGCGGCGTCGGGTTTTGGACAGTGACGGCGATCCCGGCAGCTGAGCCCACGTTGCCGCTCGGGTCGGTCGCTTTTGCCGATAAGGTGTGGGCTCCATTGGTACTCGTGGTGGTATTGAGGCTGGCGGCATAAGGCGCGGCGGTGACGGGATTACCTAAGGGCTGGCCATCAAGCAGGAACTGCACTGACGAGACCGCGACATTGTCGGTGGCATTCGCAGCTACCGTGATGGTGCCGGACACGGTCTGTCCAGGGGTCGGGTTGGTGATCTGGACACTGGGCGGAGTGGTGTCTTGCGGGGGCGGTGGCGGGCTGGCCGCCCCCGGGCGTGACTTCGATTCAGGTTAATGAACCGGCGGACGTCGAAGAGAAGCTCACCGACGGCGCCCCGGATGCGGCTCCCGCTGCTCCCGACTGGAAATGGTGCCGGTATCGTGTTGCTGCCAGTGTCACCAGTGCCCCCAACGCGGTTCCTTATGGAACGGGGACCACCGCGCCAGCTAGCATTTGACGCCGTCCTGCGGGAGGGTTCCGTCAATGAAGTAGTTGTCGACGGCGGAGCTGACGCAGGAATTCGAGCGACCGTAGGCTGTGTGCCCCTCGCCTTGCCAGGTGACCAAGGAAGCGTTTCCCAATTGCTTGCGTAATGACTGCGCCCACTCATAAGGGGTTGCGGGATCACCCGTGGTGCCAACCACAACGATCGGGGCCGAGCCTGCGTAGTTCACGGGCGCGGGGGTCCGCGTGTTCTTGTAGGGCCAGTCCTTGCATGTCACCCCGCCGTAAGCAAAGAACTCGCCGAAGGTAGGGGAGTCCTTCAGGAGGCTTGCTTCTTCCGCGCGCATCCCGGGGGTGTCCGTGATCATCGGATAGTCGAGGCAGTTGACAGCTTGGAACGCGAAGGCCGAGTTGGAGGTGTAACTCCCATTAGGATCACGGTCAGCGCCGAGATCGGCAATCCGCATCATTTGGGACACGTCACCGGACAGCGCGCCCTGGAGTGCCTGGGTCAGCGCGGGCCAGCTTTGGTTGTCATACAGGGGCAGGATGATGCCGTTAATGAAGTCCGAGACGGTCACCCGGCGCCCGTCCTTGGCGGTCTGCGGATTCTGGTTGATGGACTGGATGAGGTCCCTGATTTCCTGTACTCCGTTATCCACCGAACCACTGAGCGGGCATGAACTCTGGCGGAGGCAGTCAGCAACGTAGGTGTGGATGGCTTGTTCGAAGGCTCGGGCTTGTCCGGCGGTCAATTCTGCGTTGCTGATGGACGGGTCCACTGCGCCGTCCAGAACCACACGGCCCACATTGTCAGGGAACAACGAGGCGTAGGTGGAGCCCAGGAACGTCCCGTACGAGAAGCCGAGGTAGTTCAGTTTGGACTGGTTGGTGATGGCCCGCAAAATGTCGAGGTCCTTGGCTGCGCTGACCGTATCAACGTGTCCCAGCACGGCCCCTGTCTGCTGGGCACACTGCTCAGCGGTGGACTTGTTGAAGGCTAGCGCAGCTGCGAGTCCCTCATCAGTGTTCTCGTGGAAGACCTTTGCACGGGCGGCATCCCGCTCGGCGTCGCTCATGCACTTCACCGGGGCCGACCGCTTAACTCCCCGGGGGTCAAAACCCACAAGGTCATAACTGGACCGGAGCTTTGCGGTGAAGTGTGTGCTGCCGGCGTCCCGCACGAAATCAACTCCGGAACCACCGGGGCCGCCTGGGTTGACCAGGATGGATCCGAGCTTCTTCCCGGTGCTCGGCAGCTTGTTGACGGCTAATGAGATCTCGCCCGAGCCGGGGTTGGCGTAATCCAATGGAACCCGCACTGTTCCACACTGCAAGCCGTTGTCGCAGGATGTCCACTCCACTGTCTGGGAGTAGAAACTTTCAAGGCCTTTGGGAGCCGATGCCGCGACGGAAGGATCAACAGTATTGGTGGTCGGCTTCGCAGTAGGGGAAGGCAGGAACGGCAGCGAGCAAGCGCTGAACACCAGCGCAGAAGCAAGCGCAATGACCACGGCAGCCAATGTCCTGCGGCGCCCACTGGCGCCTTCGGACTGGCCAGGCCGGCCCCGAAAGGGGTTGCCGGTAGGCCGGCGTCGTGCGGACGTCATGGATTCTCCTATTGCTGGATCAGGCTTGTGGCCATGGACTCGACTGCCAACAGCGGGGCCACATTAGTGGTGGTAATACGGACCCGGGCTTTGTTGATCGCATCCATCCTGGCGAGGGTGGTTTCCGGCGTAGAACGGCCTGCGTAGTCGGCCAGCTCGGCGCCGAGGTCAGCGTTGACCAGGTCTACGGCGTTCCCCAACTGGATGATCAACACGTCCCGATAAAACGACAACAGATCGGTCAGGGTCCGGTCCAGGGAGTCAGTGATGGACCGTTTGGCGCGCCGCTTCTGGTCGTCCTCGAGCTGCTTGACCTGGCTGCGCATGGATGGCGGCAAAGTTCCTGACTCGGGTGCGCCCAAGTTGGCCAGGAGGGCAATCTTCTCGGCAGCATCGCGTTCATCGTTGGAGCTGTTGGCTTCGTCGGTGGCGATCTTGACGAGTTTCTCAGCCATCATCACAGCTGCGGTAACGCCCCTGAGGCCCAGCGGTATGCGGACCGTTTCCGTGCGGCGCTGCCTGGCCTCGGCGTCCCGGGCCAGTCGCCGCGCGATGCCGATATGGCTTTGGGCGGCTCGTGCGGCCTGCTGCGCCAGTCCAGGATCGACGCCGTCGCGCCTCACCAGAAGATCGGCGACGTCGGAGGCTGGCGGGAGGCGCAGGCTCACCGGACGGCACCGGGAACGGATCGTCACCAGGACGTCCGCCGGCGAGGGCGCGCACAGCATCCAGATGGTGCGTGGTGTGGGTTCCTCGATCGCTTTGAGCAGGACGTTGGTGGTGCGCTCGGCCATGCGGTCCGCGTCTTCAACCACTACAATCCGCCACCTGCCGGTGGCAGGGCGGTCGCCGGCCTTGGAAACGAGCGACCGGGCTTCGTCGATGGTGATGGTGACTTTCTCGGTGCGCACGAACGTCACGTCAGGATGGGTCTCGCCCAGGATCGTGTGGCACGCCGTACATTCGCCGCAACCGCGCTGCGTGACATCATCCTTCTCGCAATTCAGCGCCGCGGCAAAGGCCTTGGCGGCATTAGAACGCCCGGAGCCCGGCGGTCCAGTGAAAAGCCACGCGTGCGTGAGGCCGGACTCGCTTTGGGCTGCCTTGCGGAGTTGTTCCACCACAGGTGCTTGACCCTGGAGATCGTCCCAGACACTCATGGGCACCCGCCCGGAACGTGTTCACGCGGCGCCAGCTCGGACAACAGCGAGTCCACCCGTGCAAGGATCTGCGCCGCGAGCGTCCCCATGTCATCATCTGCTGCAAGCACCAAGTAGCGGGAAGGGTTTGCCTCAGCCAGGTCCAAGAACGCATGCCGTATGGCCGAATGGAAAGCATCAGGTTCGGATTCCAACCGGTCTTCGGAGGCGTCGCCGGCGGTGCGGCGTTGGCGCCCGTGGGCAGGGTCGACGTCGAGAAGCACCGTCAGGTCCGGGTGAAGGCCCTCGGTGGCCCAATGGTTGAGCGTGGAGACGCCCTCGGCACCCAACCCGCGGCCAATGCCCTGATAGGCGACCGACGAATCTATGTAGCGGTCGGTGATCACCACAGTGCCGTTCTTAAGGGCCGGCCGGATTACTTGGTGCGTGTGGGCAGCCCGGGCGGCCGCGAACATGAGGGCCTCGGTGCGGGCATCTATGGTTCCATGCCCGTGATCCAGCACGAGGGACCGCAGTTTCTCCCCGATGGGCGTTCCGCCGGGCTCCCGCGTCCGCAGCACATTGAGTCCGCGCGATTCGAGGGTTTCAGAGAGCCGGGCGGCCTGGGTTGACTTGCCCGCACCGTCCCCGCCTTCGAAGGCGATGAAAAGACCTGCGCTCTGAATACTCACTCGTCTAGACTACCGAGTTGGACGGTCTGTCATGGCTTTCGTCCACAGGCGCGCCCGCGGTTACGCTGGCAACATGAGCCTCTCCGAGCAGCAAGCCCCCGAACTGTCCCCGGAAACCGTTGTGGTTGCGGCTGGGCGGCCGGAACGTTCCCACGATGAACCGGTGAACCCGCCGATCGTCCTGTCCTCCACATACTTCGGCACTGGGCAGCTGGGTGACGGTGATCGCGGTTACGGACGTTATGCCAACCCCACATGGGACCCCTTCGAAGAAGCCCTCGCAACCCTGGAGGGCGCGGCTCTTCCCGGCCTGCTTTACGCGTCCGGCTTGGCGGCTGTCAGTTCGGCACTCTCGCTGGTCCCTGCCGGAGGCGTGGTGGTCATGCCCTCCCACAGTTACGCAGGTTCTTTGGTCATGGCCACGGAGCTCGCCGAGAAAGGCTTCCTGGAGCTGCGCACCGTAGATATCGCGGACACGGACGCCGTGAAGGCGCTGCTTGCACCGGACAATGGCAAGAAAGCGGACTTGCTGTGGCTGGAGAGCCCCACAAACCCGATGCTCGGCATCGCCGACGTCCGCGCGCTGACAGATGCCGCGCACTCAGTTGGCGCCATCGTGGTCACGGACAACACCTTCTCCACCCCTTTGGTTCAACAACCCCTCAAACTAGGTTCCGACGTCGTACTTCACTCGGTGACCAAGTACCTTGCCGGGCATTCCGACGTCGTACTTGGCGCTTTGGTGACATCCAACCCGGAGCTGAGGGCCACACTGCTGCACCACCGCATCATCCACGGTGGTATCGCCGGGCCGTTCGAGGCGTGGCTGGCCCTCCGCGGCCTGCGTACGCTTGCGCTCCGGATTGAGCGCTCGCAGGCTTCCGCGGCAACGCTTGCTGAACGGCTCAGCACCCACCCCCGCGTCGAGGCCATTCGCTACCCGGGGCTGGCAACAGATCCGGGACATGAGCGGGCGAAGCAGCAGATGAAGGGATTCGGCTCCATTCTCTGCATCCAGATCGCCGGGGACCAACACCGCAGCGGCGCCGATGCTGCCGACAACGTGGTGCGCGCCCTGCAGCTGTGGTTGCCGGCAACCTCCTTGGGAGGCGTTGAGTCACTCATTGAACGACGACGCCGGCACGCGGCAGAGCCGCACAGCGTTCCTGAAAACCTGGTCAGGCTCAGCGTGGGGATCGAGAACGTGGAGGACCTCTGGTCAGACCTCGAGCAGGCGCTGAAGTCGCTGGACGGCTAGGCTTGGGGCGTGGACGGAAAACTCTTGATCGCCTATGTCACCAACGGGATCTACTTCATCCTTGGCCTGGTCGCCCTTGCCTTGGAACTGTGGGCGTTCGTGGATTGCTTGCGCCACCGCCCCACGCTGTACGTGGCGGCGTCCAAGCGCACCAAGACTTTCTGGTTGGCCCTTACCGGCTTTTCGATGGCGGTCGGGGCTTTGACGGTCCTGACCGGGGGCAACGGCCTGGGGCTGTTCGGTATTGCCGCCGTCACCGCGGCCAGCGTCTACCTCGCCGATGTCCGCCCGGCACTGCGGGAAGCGGGCAGCGGCGGCAACCGCAATGTTGGTCCCTACGGCCCGTGGTAAACAGCGCTCGGCCCTTGGTAACAGCGTTTAGTCGGACTGCTTCCGCAGGGCTGCCCAGGCTTGGAACCCTCCGATAAGGTCGGTGGCACGTGTCAGCCCCAGCCGTTGCAAGGTGTGCGCCGCCAGGCTTGAGCTGTATCCCTCATTGCAGACGATAACGATGCGCCGAGCGGGGTCGTCCGCAATCGGCAGCCGGTGGGAGCTGGAGGGATCGAGTCGCCACTCGAGGACGTTGCGGTCGATGACCACCGCCCCCGGAAGCTCGCCGTCCCGGTTCCGTTGATCTACCGGCCGCGTGTCAACAACCAGGGCGCCCGCTGCCATCTCCCGTTCAAGGTCGGACGGGTGAACGCGGTCGAGCCCTATGCGGCTCTCTGCCAGTAATTCGTCGATGGTCAGATGTGGCACTGCTTCACCGCTTCCTCGCTTGCCCGGTATTAGCGTCTTTCGTTCCACCATACGGCGTAGTGAGGGGCTCGTTCGGCCTATTGCGGAGAAGCTCCCGTTCGCCACCTTTACCGGGGCGCTACCGCTTCCCACGCCACCGTCAGTTCACCGAGGCGCCACCGGGCGGGGCCATCCTGAAGGGGCCATCCGGCGTCGTGCAGTGAACGGCACATTCCAGTCCACCGCTGTCGGTTCCCGAATGATGCCAAGGGGGCCGCGTCCAGCCACGCTTTGTCCATGGCCTGCAGGAACGCATGGATCGGTTCTCCCGGTACGTTGCGATGGATGAGCGCCTTGGGCAGCCGTTCAGCAACCTCGGAGGGCAGTTCGAAGCTGCCGAACCGCACCGAGAAGCTAAGGCTCAACGGGCGTTCCGGATCCAGCGCTACCCACGTGACGCGTCGTCCGATCTCGTCGGAGGTGCCGTCGATGAACAGCCCTCCCGGCGCCAAGCGGGACTGCACCAAACTCCAGATCCCTTGGACGTCCGCTTCCTCGTACTGCCGCAGCACGTTGAACGCGCGCACCAGCACCGGACTCCCTGCCACCGGAAGCTCAAAGCCGCCCAGATGGAAACTGAGTCCGGGCCGTTCAAGGGCTCGTGCACTGCGGACCCGGTCCGGCTCGATCTCGATCCCACACACCCGGACATCCGCCCGGACGGCACGCAAACGTTCAAAAAGTTCGACGGCGGTAGTCGGCGAGGCGCCGTAGCCAAGATCCACCACAAGAGGGTCGACGGCGGCGCGCAGCCGCCACGCCTGCGGACCGGCGAGCCAGCGGTCCAGCCTGCGCATGCGGTTGGGGTTGGTGGTTCCGCGGGTGATGTTTCCAACCGGTTTGCCGCCCCGACTGCGGGGAGAGCCCACCCGTTCCGCTTTTTGCACCACAACCACAACATTATCGCCGGGTGCAGGATTCCGTTGCCCGACGTAACGCCCGGCGGCGCATAGCGACGCTCGGATAGGATGAAAAGCATGACTTACAAGCTGATTCTGCTGCGCCACGGCCACAGCGACTGGAACGCCAAGAACCTGTTCACCGGTTGGGTGGACGTTGACCTGAATGACCAAGGCCGCGAAGAAGCAGTGCGCGGGGGAGAGCTCCTGGTTGAGAACAACATCCTCCCGGACGTCCTCTACACTTCGCTCCTGAAGCGTGCCATCAACACCGCCAACATGGCACTTGATAAGGCCAACCGCGGCTGGATCCCGGTCAAGCGGGATTGGCGCCTTAACGAGCGCCACTACGGCGCCTTGCAGGGCAAGGACAAGGCCCAGACCCTCGCCGAGTTCGGTGAAGAGCAGTTCATGGAATGGCGCCGCAGCTACGACACCCCGCCGCCGCCCCTGTCTGATGACAGCGAGTTCTCCCAGGCACATGACCCCCGCTACGCAGACCTCGGCGACGCCTTGCCACGCACCGAGTGCCTTAAGGACGTCCTGGTCCGGTTGCTCCCGTACTGGGAATCGGACATCAAGGAAGATCTCAAGGCCGGCAAGACCGTCCTGGTCACTGCCCACGGCAACTCGTTGCGCGCGCTGGTAAAGCACCTGGACGGGATCAGCGACGAAGCGATTGCCTCCCTGAACATTCCCACGGGCATCCCGCTAGTGTACGAACTGGATGAGGACTTCAAGCCGGTCAACCCGGGTGGAACCTACTTGGACCCCGAAGCAGCAGAGCAGGCCATCCTCGCCGTGGCCAACCAAGGCAAAAAATAAGGGCAAAAAGTAAGCCAGACGACGGCGGCCGGTCACCAAGGTGACCGGCCGCCGTCGTCGTCGTTAAGCCCGTATAAGGCTGCATAAGCCTGTAATACGGAAGGCTAGAAGCCCTCAGGCTGCCATTCTCCGGTGACCAGGTACGTGACCTTGCGGGCAACGGAAACGCCGTGGTCTGCGAAGCGCTCGAAGTAGCGGCTGGCCAGGGCCACATCCACCGTGGTGGAAGGGGATTCGCTCCAGTCCGGGGAGGCGATGGCCTTGAAGACGCTGAGGTGGAGGTCATCCACGGCGATGTTGATCTTCAGGACGTCACGGGCAACTTCAAGGTCACGCGTTTCCAGAAGCTCAGTGACCTTGGCCGTGATGTCGATGTCGTGCTGCGCCATCGCCTTGAAAGTCTGGGTCAGCGAGGCGGGGATAACGGTTGCCGGATAACGGAGGCGGGCCAGCTGGGCCACGTGGCGTGCCAGGTCACCCATGCGCTCAAGTGATGCGCTCATACGCAACGAACCAACGATCATGCGGAGGTCGCTTGCCACCGGGCCCTGCAGGGCCAGGATGTCGATTGCCCGCTCATCCAGGCTGTTCTGGAGGAAGTCGATACGCGCGTCTGCGGCGATGACATCTTGGGCCAAGTCCACATCGGCGCCTTCGAAGGACGTCGTGGCTTTCGTGATGGCTTCATGAACCAACTTGGAGATCTCGATGAGGTCGTCACCTACCTGGGTGAGCTCCTCCTGAAAAACCTTGCGCACTAAGGCGTCCTTTCCTTGGAAATCCGGTCCCGTCCCGGGCCGCATTTCAAAAACCATGGGTAGTCCAACGAGTAACTGTGTCAGGGCCCAGTGAACTGTTCGACACCTTTAGGTGAACGTTAGCTGAACCCACCGTTTTTGGCTCGGATCAATGACTTCGGCCTCTGTACACAGCATAAGCTGGACACGTGGATCCGTTGCTTATAGGTGTCGTCGCAGGCCTGGTGGGCTTGTCTTTGGGCGTCTTTGGCGTGCTCGCTTTCAGGATCAGTGAACGCCAGCGCAGCATCGTGGACCTTGACGTGACCGAGCCACTGCTGCCTGAAGGTGCAGCGGAAGTGCTCGCCGTCGTCGGGCGCGCTTTTGTGGTGGTGGATGCGGTCGACGGCGTCGTCCGGGCCAGTCCCGCGGCCTACGCCTACGGTTTGGTTCGCGGGCATACCGTGGTCCACAAGCAACTCTTGGACATGACAGCGAAGGTCCGCCGCGATGGCGTGATCCTGGAGGAACAGTACGAGCTCCCGCGCGGTCCGCTCGGCAAGGGGACCATCGTGGTCCAGGTCCGGGCGGCCATGCTCGGCTGGGAGTACATCGTTTTACTGGCGGACGACCGCACCGAGATCACCCGCACCGAGGAGATCCGTAACGACTTCGTTGCCAACGTGTCCCACGAGCTCAAAACCCCCGTCGGCGCCATCTCCCTCCTTGCCGAGGCCCTTGAAGCGTCTCCGGATGACGAGGAAGCCGTGAGGCGTTTTGCCAAACGCATGCACAAGGAATCCGGACGCCTGGCAGCGTTGGTCCAGGACATCATCGAGCTCTCCCGCCTGCAGGGAACCAACGTTGCGCAGCAGGGAAATGCCGTTGATATCAACATGGTGATCAACGAGGCTGTCGACAGGTCCCAACTGCCGGCCGAAAGCAAAGACATACAGATCGTGGTGGGCGGTCGCGTGGACTCCTTGGTCTTCGGGGACCGCGACCTCCTGGTTACTGCCCTCCGCAACTTGATCGACAACGCCATCCGATACTCTCCCGAGAACACGCGTGTCGGTGTGGGGGTCAGGACCCGGGAGGGCGTCGTCGCCATCTCGGTCACGGACCAAGGCGAGGGCCTGACGCCCGAGGACCAAGAACGTGTGTTCGAACGTTTCTACCGCGTGGATTCGGCACGCTCCAGGCATACAGGCGGCACGGGCCTGGGGCTGAGCATCGTCAAACACGTCGTATCCAACCATGGCGGCGAGGTGACCGTCTGGTCCCAGCCGGGCCAAGGCTCCACTTTCACTATTCGCCTCCCGGAGATGGAAGGCCAAGAGCCTGACGGTGCAGAGGCACAGGACAGGGAGCACGACGGCGGTCCGCGCACCCAGGAGCCGGGTCGGTCCACCCGCCCGGTGGAGCAAAACCTGCAGCAAAGCCAACAAGGGGGCGCCAGTAGCGCCCAAGAGCAAGGAGCCAGCGCTTGAGCCGGATTTTGATTGTGGAGGACGAAGAGTCCTTCAGCGACCCCCTGTCCTACCTTTTGGGCAAAGAAGGGTTCGACGTCGAAGTGGTGGACAACGGCACCGATGCCATCGTCGAGTTTGACCGCAACGGTGCAGATCTTGTCCTGCTTGACCTGCAGCTGCCCGGAACCCCTGGAACTGAAGTTTGCCGCCAGTTACGCCAGCGATCCAGTGTTCCCGTCATCATGCTCACGGCAAAGGATTCGGAGATCGACAAGGTCGTGGGGCTGGAGCTCGGCGCCGATGATTACGTCACCAAGCCCTATTCCTCCCGGGAACTGGTGGCCCGCGTCCGTGCGGTCCTCCGCCGCCAAGGCGAGCCGGAAGAACTGATCACCGCCACGGTCCAGGCGGGTCCTGTTCGGATGGACATCGAACGCCACGTGGTCAGCGTCAATGGCGAGCAGGTTTCCTTGCCGTTGAAGGAGTTCGAACTGCTCGAAATGCTTCTCCGCAACTCCGGACGCGTGCTGACCCGTGGTCAGTTGATCGATCGGGTATGGGGTTCGGACTATGTTGGCGACACCAAGACCCTGGACGTCCACGTGAAGAGGCTTCGTAGCAAAATTGAGCCGGACCCCTCCGTTCCCCGGTACTTGGTGACGGTGCGGGGCTTGGGCTACAAGTTCGAGCCCTAACCATAGACAGCAAAAAGGGTCCCGCCGATGTGAACTTCACAACGGCGGGACCCTTTTGTGCGCTGTATCCCTTACTTCCCTCTTAGACGAGGTCCTCTCAGGCGAGGACCCGAGAGCTACGGCTTGGCGGTTGCGGAAGGCGTCGTGCCTGCCGAGGGGGACGTGCTCGAGGGGGACGTGCTTGAAGAGGACGCGCTTGAAGAAGACGAGGTGCTGCTGGGGCTGGCAGAACTCGTGGGCAAGTACTGCTTGTACTCAGGAAGCGTGCCATTGACCACGGGGATGTTCATCTTGGCCGTGTCCGACCCGCTGCGGATCGTCACTTGGGCCAGGCCGCCGGGAGCTGAGCCTGCGTTGCTCAAGATGACGGCGGTCGAGTCTTCGTTCAGGTAGGTCTCGGACTTGGCTTTGACCGGGATTTCAGCTTGGCCGCCGTCGGCACCGCTGATGGTCAGGGTGGCATCGGAGGTGGACTGGTTGAAGACGGCGCCGATCACACGGCCCGGCTGGTGCTCGCCTGCGGCAACAATCAACATGTTGCGCAGTTGCAACTGGCCGAGATCAGCCCTGAGCCCGTCAGATGGTGAGTACTGGTGGGAAGTCTGCTGGGCGTTGGTAAATCCACAGCCGGTAACGGACAGAAGACCGACGCCGATTGCAGCCGCCGCAATTGCCAGCTTGCCGCGCTGGACAGGGTTCATCGCAGTATTGCGCACGACACCTACTCCTCAAGAGTCATTGGAACACTTTTCAGCCATAGCCTATCGGCAAACGCCTCAAAAGAAGGATTCGGGCGGCCTTTATGGCGCGCTCGTCCGGCCAGAAACGGTCGATAGCGGGAATGAATCGGTCGGGAGCGTATCCGACTTGATGCATCTTTCTTCCGCTACGTCAAGACCTTGGAGGAACCCTTTGTGGGCCTGCTTCCCAGTAATGGCGCGGGCGAAGCGCTGTTCCGGGTGCCAGTCGTATGCCTTAAACGTGATAGACTAATCTGCGGGAAAGGGGAAAGTCCACATGGTTTTTGAGGTCGGCGAAACAGTAGTTTACCCTCACCACGGTGCAGCAAAAATTGAGGAAATCAAGATGCGCACCATCAAGGGCGAAGAGAAGATGTATCTCAAGCTCAAGGTGGCTCAGGGTGATCTGACCATTGAAGTTCCAGCAGAGAACGTTGACCTGGTTGGGGTTCGGGACGTAGTGGGCAAAGAAGGCTTGGAGCACGTTTTTGACGTTCTCCGTGCCGAGTTCACCGAAGAGCCCACCAACTGGTCACGTCGTTACAAGGCAAATCTGGAGAAGCTCGCTTCGGGCGATGTCATCAAGGTGGCGGAGGTCGTTCGCGATCTTTGGCGTCGTGATCACGATCGCGGCCTTTCCGCAGGCGAGAAGCGGATGCTGGCCAAGGCTCGGCAAATTCTGATTTCTGAGCTTGCCTTGGCTGAAAAGACGGACGAAGAGAAGGCTGCAAGCGTTCTTGACGAGGTCTTGGCTTCCTAAGAATTGAGTCCCGGTGGTGCGGAAGCGCCGCCGGGTTTCTTTTTGCCACAAGTAGGCTTGTGGCCATGAGCATTCCTTCCAAGCGCGCCGTCTCGGCCGTGATCGTTGTTGCCGCCGGTTCTGGCGAGCGCCTCGGTTACGGCATACCCAAAGCACAAGTTCCTTTGGGTGGTGAGGCCATTCTGATGCACGCACTGCGGGGGGTGGTAGCTGCCGACGTCGCGCGGCAGGTATGCGTCGCAGTGCCCCAAGGCGACACAGCCTTGCGCGAGTTGATTGCCGAATTCACCATCGACCTTGTGGATGGTGGCCCCGAAATAACGGTGGTCGACGGCGGAGCCTCCCGGGCGGACTCCGTCCGCGCTGCCATGGCGGCCCTGGAGGACGGAACTGAACTGGTCCTGGTTCACGACGCTGCACGCGCGCTGGCTCCCGAGCGGGTTTTCCAGCGGGTAGCCGATGCCTTGGCCTCCGGCGCGTTGTCTGTCATCCCTGTCATTCCGGTGGTCGACACCATCAAGACGGTGACGGGAACCAGCGGTCCGGATGCCTCCATAGCCCCCGAGGTGGTCACCGGCACAGCTCCGCGGGAGGAGCTTCGCGCAGTGCAGACGCCGCAAGGGTTCGAGTTGGGAACACTTCGCCGTGCACACGAGGCCGCCCGGACTTTTAGCGAGGCGCAAACCGCAGTGGTCACCGACGACGCCATGCTCGTGGAACTCCTTGGCGTCCCGGTGCACGCGGTACAGGGTGCCAGCCAGTCGCTGAAGATCACAACGCCATTGGACCTCATCATCGCCGAGGGCCTCCTTGAAGGACCGCTCGGCATCCGTTGGGTTGAGGGCTGATGAACTCCCCAGCGAACCTGCCGCTGCCCCGCACGGGCATTGGCATCGATGTCCATGCGTTTGCGCCCGCGGAAGACCCGCAGCCGCTGTGGTTGGGCGGACTCTTTTGGGAGGGCGAGCAAGGCCTTTCCGGCCATTCCGACGGCGATTGCGTAGCCCATGCGGCAGCCGACGCACTCTTTTCCGCGGCGGGAATAGGCGATCTTGGCACCCACTTTGGCACCGACCGCCCTGAGTTTGCCGGCGCTTCCGGAGTGAGCCTTCTTGGGGAAGCCGCACGGATCGTCCGCGCCGCAGGCTTCGAGATCGGGAACGTCGCAGTGCAGTTCGTTGCCAATCGGCCGAAGTTCGGGCCCCGCCGCGAAGAGTCGCAGCGCGTCCTGACGGAAGCTGCGAACGCGCCCGTCAGCGTCACGGCAACCACCAGCGACGGTTTAGGATTTACGGGACGCGGCGAAGGGATTTCTGCCATGGCCACGGCCCTCGTTTACCCTGTGAATCCCGTTACCGTCGCTACCAACCAGACCTTAACGGAAGGTGACCCGCATGCCTGAGTCGCGTACCGGCGTCGTGTGCTTTACTTCGATTCTGTCAGCAGGAGCTGCTGTGGCGCTCCTCCTCGGTGGCTGCGCGGGAGCATCCACCATGGACGTCAAAGCGAGTTGCGAGTTCCTGAATAACGACACTTTCAAGCCGGACGGTAACCAGCAGCACCAGTCCACGCAGATCGCAGCCCACTACCATGACATTGCAGGCAAACTGGCGCCGGAAATAGGCGAGCCCATCAAGGTTATGGCCGGGATCATGGACCAGGCAGCGGCGTCCTCGCTGGGAGCGACCACCCAACAGCAGCAACAACAGCTGAAGGTGCAATTCGACAAGATAGGCCAATACTGCAAGTAGGCGGAGCGGGCCTCGTCATCGGCTAATCTGGAGCGGTGACCTTGCGCTTTTATGACACTGCCTCCGCCGAAGTCCGGGACTTCGTTCCCCTCGAAGACGGCAAAGCGAGCGTGTATTACTGCGGGGCCACCGTCCAGGGGATGCCACACGTGGGCCACGTCCGGTCCGCGATCGCGTTCGACCAGCTGACCCGTTGGCTTGAGTTCCGTGGCCTCCGGGTCACCGTTGTGCGCAATGTCACCGACATTGATGACAAGATCCTGGCCAAGTCAGCGCAGTCGTTCGGACCCGACTGGGAAATGGAACCAACGGCGCGCCAGGCGGAGGAGTGGTGGGCCCTGGCCTACCGCTACGAGCAGGAATTCGAGAACGCCTACGATTCCCTGGGCGTGCAGCGCCCCACGTACGAGCCCCGCGCCACGGGCCACATCCCGGAAATGCATGCCCTCATCCAGCGCCTTATTGACCGAGGCCACGCCTACCCGGCATCCGATGGTTCCGGTGATGTCTATTTCGATGTCCGCTCCTGGAGCAAGTACGGGTCACTGACACGGCAGAATATCGACGACATGCAGGGAGCGCCCGACGTCGAGGCTCAATTCATCAGCAGGAAACGCGATCCCCGTGACTTCGCTTTGTGGAAGGGCTACAAAGAGGGGGAGCCGCGCTCGGCGAGCTGGGATTCACCATGGGGCGCCGGCCGTCCGGGATGGCACCTCGAGTGCTCGGCGATGGTGACCAAATATCTGGGCCAGCGCTTCGATATCCACGGTGGGGGACTGGACCTTCGCTTCCCGCACCACGAGAACGAAATGGCACAATCGCAGGCCGCCGGAGATGACTTCGCCAACTTCTGGATGCACAACGGCATGGTCACCTACGAGGGCGAAAAAATGTCCAAGTCGATTGGCAACACAGTGAGCCCGGCCGAAATGCTTGAGCTCGCCTCACCCCGCGTTGTCAGGTACTACCTCGGCCAGGCGCACTACCGGTCCGTTCTGGATTACAGACCCACATCCCTCCAGGAGGCTGCGGCCGCCGTCGAGCGTATCGACGGTTTCATCAGCAAGGCAACGGCCATGCTCCAGACAAGCCTGGATGTTGCTCCGCAAGCGAACATACCGCCGGCGTTCAGTGCCGCCATGGACGATGACCTGAACGTGCCCCAAGCGCTCGGAGTCCTCCACGAAACAGTGCGTGCGGGCAACACCGCATTGGCCGCCGGCGACGGGGAAGCAGCCAAAGCGGCCCTGTACAGCGTGCTTTCCATGACCGAAGTGCTCGGGCTCGACGCCGTGAAACAACCCGAAGCTGTCCAGGGCCGCGAACACAATGCCCTCAAGATTCTCGTGGAAGCACAACTCCAGGCCCGTGCAGCAGCGCGCGCCGCCAAGGACTGGGCGGCGTCCGATGCGATTCGTGACACCCTCGCAGCAGCCGGGGTGGTAGTCGAAGATGGTGCGGACGGCGTCACCTGGAGCCTCAAGCGCGGCTGAAAAACGGGCCCGACCGCCGAATTGCATTGGGTCAGTAGACTTGATTCCAGACTTACTCACGAAATCAAGGATGGAAAACTCATGGCCAATAACGGTCGCCGGTCGGTCAAGCAGAAGAAGGGCCCCTCCACCGGAACCGGTGGCCACGGCCGCAAGGCCCTGGAAGGCAAGGGTCCCACGCCCAAAGCGGAGGACCGCACCTACCACAAGGCGTACAAGAGCAAACAGCTCGCGGAGCGCTCGGCTGCCAAGCGCGGCGCCGCACGTCCCGGCACCGGTGCGCGCTCCGGCCCCAAGGGTCGTGCTACTGAAGAACTGGTCACCGGCCGCAACTCCGTGGTTGAAGCCTTGCGCGCAGGCATCCCTGCCAAGGCCCTGCACGTAGCCATCCGGATCGAAATGGATGATCGCGTCAAGGAGTCCCTCAAGCTTGCGGCCGAACGCGGAATCCCGCTCCTTGAAACCGGCAAGCCAGAGCTGGACCGTATGACCGAGGAAGCCGTCCACCAAGGCCTGGTCCTGCAGATCCCTCCGTATGAATACCAGGACGCGTACGACCTCGCCGAGGAAACCCTCGCCAAGTGGAAGAAGGGGCACATCTCCAACGCCCCCATCTTCGTTGCGCTGGACGGCATCACCGACCCCCGCAACCTTGGCGCGATCATCCGCTCCGTCTCAGCCTTCAGCGGTCACGGCGTTATCGTCCCCGAGCGTCGCTCCGTGGGCGTCACGGCGTCTGCATGGAAGACCAGCGCTGGTGCCGCTGTCCGCGTACCGGTGGCCCGCGCGTCGAACCTCAACAACGCGCTCAAGCAGTTCAAGAACATGGGCATCTACGTGCTGGGACTGGACGGCGACGGCGACGTATCGCTGCCTGACCTCACCGTAGCGACCGAACCGGTATGCATCGTGGTGGGCTCCGAGGGCAAGGGCCTCAGCCGGCTTGTCCGCGAGAATTGCGATCAAATTGTCTCGATCCCCATCGACTCCGCCATGGAATCGCTCAATGCGTCCATGGCAGTCGGGATCTCGCTGTACGAGGTCTCAAGGCAGCGCTCCGCAAAGTAGTCCCTAAGCGAGACGGCGTGGGCGCTCCCGACGGGCGGGAGCGCTTTCGCTGGGGAGTTAGAACTCGCGGCGGTTGGCCAGGACCGGGAGTTTCCTCCTGGCATCTTCCACCTCGGCGGGATCGAGATCCGCGAAGATGAGGCCGGGCTCCGCTTCCAGGGCTTCGAGCACCTGGCCAAACGGGGACACGACGGCGGAGTACCCAACGCCCGTAGGTGCGGAGCCTCTCGCTTCGACACCCTGGGTTGCGGGGTCGCCTTGCCCGCAAGCGAGAACAAACGTGGTGGTGTCCACGGCCCGGGCGCGCGCCAGAAGCTGCCACTGCTCGGCCTTGCCGGGGCCGGATCCCCAGGACGCGGAAACGATGTTCACCACTGCGCCTTGGTGGGCGTTAGCGGTGAACAAAGCCGGGAAACGTATGTCGTAACAGGTCGCCAACCCGAAGGTGAGGCCTCCGGCGTCGAACGTTACGGGATCGGTGCCTGCTTCAACGGTGTCCGATTCGGCAAAGCCGAAGGCATCAAAAAGGTGCACCTTGTGGTACGCCGCTTCAACCCCGGGGCCTGTGGCAAGCAGCGTGTTGCGGACCCGGGGATGGCCGGATTTCGCGGGCGTGCCGGGGGTGAACATCCCTGCCACAATCACCAACTGCAGCTCGCGGGCGAGCGAGCGCACACGGCTGGCCCAGGGACCATCCAGGGGTTCTGCAATGTCCAGCAAGGAGTTTCCGAAGGCACGCATCATCGCCTCGGGGAAGACCACCAATTCGGCTCCGCCGTCCTTGGCACGCCGGGCATATTCCTCGAGCAGCTGCAGATTTTGGGCCACATCCCGGCCGCTGATGACTTGGGCGAGCGCCACACGCACGATTCGAACCTCCCGTTGTTCTCCTTCCAGTATGGCAACAATAAGGTTTCAGGACGTCGAAACGCGTCACACAGGAGGGTAAGGCGGCACATACTGGCCGTGGAACTAAACTTGCGAGTAATGGTTATGCCTATTTTGGACACAGCAACTGCCGTCGATGCGTCGCGGCCACGGCCACTCGGGCTCAGCACGCCCCAGGCCGGCCTCTTTGATGCGGGGAGTGCCGCGAACCATCAAGTGAACGTCGCCGTCTTCGCCCCGGACCTGGAGCGCGTGGAAGTCGTGTACCAAGCTCCCGGGGAAGTGTGGCGTACATGTACCCTTCCGAATCTCGAGGACGGCGTGCATTTTGGCCTCGTCACGGGGATGCCTCCCGGAACGCGCTACGGGTTCCGATCGGCGGCAGCGGACGATCGCCTGCCGTTGCCTGTCCAGTCTGAGGAATTTGAGGACGACGCCGGACATCCGCTGCTGCTCGACCCCTATGGACGAGGTGTGGATCAGCGCGGCGAACTCCTGACAAGCGTCCACATGGCGGGCGATTTCGATTGGGGGGACGATACCGCCCCCCGTATTCCCCTGCGGACGTCAGTGATCTACGAGGCCCACGTCCGGGGTCAAACAATGCTGCACCCGGACATCCCTGAGCACCTTAGGGGAACATATGCCGGAATGGCGCACCCGGTGATGATCGAGCACCTTACTGAGTTGGGTATCACCGCGGTCCAGCTCCTGCCGATCCATTTCCATCTGGATGAGTCACACCTCCAGGACCTCGGCCTGACCAACTACTGGGGCTATAATACTGCGGCGTTTTTTGCTCCCCACGCCGCGTACGCCACGGAAGCTGCCCGTAATGCCGGACCCCACGCCGTGCAGGACGAACTCAAGGGCATGATCAAGCTGTTGCATGCCGCCGGCATTGAGGTGATTCTCGACGTCGTCTACAACCACACTGCCGAGGCAGGGCCGGACGGGCCACCCATCAGCTTCCGGGGCTTGGCGGAGAAGCGCTACTACCGCCATGACGCCCACGGCCGTTACTTGGATACGACCGGCTGTGGCAACACCTTGGACTTCAGCGATCCGGTGGTGGTGGACTTGGCCTTGGATTCGTTGCGGCACTGGGTCAATGACTACCACGTGGATGGTTTCCGTTTCGATCTCGCCGTGACGCTCTGCCGGGACGCCGGGAACCAGTTCGATCCCAACCATCCCTTCCTCCAAGCCATCGCCGAGGACCCGGTGCTGTCCGAGGTCAAGTTGATCTCGGAGCCGTGGGACGTTGGTTACGGCGGGTGGCAGACGGGCCGTTTTCCGCAGGGCTGGTCGGATTGGAATGACCATTTCCGCGACGGCGTCCGGCGCTTTTGGCTCTCTGATCGCGCGGCCATGGAAGCGGGCGGTCAAGGTGGGTCGGTAGCTTCGTTGGCTGAACTCATGGCCGGCTCAGCTAATCTCTTCGCCCCGTCTGGCCGCACGCGCCTGGCCTCGCTCAACTTCATCACAGCCCACGACGGTTTCACGCTCAAGGACCTGGTGAGCTACGACCGTAAGCACAATGAAGCCAACGGCGAGCAGAACCGTGATGGCCATGGCGACAACCGCAGCTATAACCACGGCTTTGAAGGCAGGAGCGAGAACGAGGCCATCGTGGCCGCCCGCGCCCTGTCAATCCGCAACTTGATGGCTACGTTGCTGCTTTCCTTCGGCGTCCCAATGATCACGTCCGGCGATGAAATCGGCCGGACGCAGCACGGCAACAACAATGCCTACTGCCAGGACAATCCCACATCATGGCTGGACTGGAGTCGAACCCAGGAAGCCAACGCCATGTTCAGGACCACCCGCGAATTGATCCGGCTCCGCAGGTGGTTCCTGCGGCACCAGCCCGAGAGCTTCCCGGCGGCCGCGAACGATTCGAGCCTTCAGTGGTTTGACGACAAAGGTAAGCCGATGACGCCCGCACGGTGGGACGACCCAAGTGTGCGTTCTGTCCAGTTGCTGATGGGTCACGAGGACAGTGAGATCCGCGGCCTGGTGGTGGTGAACGGCAGCAACCAGGACGTCAAGATGGTGCTGCCCGAAATCCTCAGCGAGTCCGGGGTGGGCAGGCGGATGTTCGAACTCCGTTTTACGACGTCGGTGCTTCATGATCGCCGAAAGGGTGCGCTGGTGGCGTCGGGGGAGCGGGATATCCTGCAAGCCAACACGATCAATATCTACCGCACATAGCCTCCAGCCCACTCAGGTACCAAAGCAAAGAGGGAGTCCCCCGAATGAACCGCAGCCGCAGCAAATGGGTGGCCTTCGCGGGTCTGGTGATCGCCGTCGTCGTGCTGGTGGTCGCCATGGTGGGCGGCGGTTCGCTGAAGGCGCCTACCAGCACGCCCGCCACTGCTCCGGCTCCAGCACCGGCCGGAGCATCGGTTGCGGTAGCTTCCGTTGCCAACCCGTCCAGCCTGCCGACGATCAACGCGTCACAATTGCCCAAGGAAGCCCGTCAGACGTTGGCGCTGATCGTCAAGGGAGGGCCTTTCCCGTATAGCCGGGATGGGATTAATTTCGGCAACTTCGAGGGTGTGCTGCCCAAGAAACCCAGCGGATTCTACGCGGAGTACACGGTAGTCACGCCGGGAGAGACCGACCGGGGCGCGCGCAGGATCATTGCGGGCAAGGACTCAGCCAAGTACTACACGGCAGACCATTATCAATCGTTCAAGTTCATTGTCGAAGACAAGTAGGAGCCCATGAAGATTTATTCGGCAGACACCTGGACCCTTGAGGAACTGCAGGAACAGGTCGCGGACGCGGGCCGCAGGACCGTCCTCGTGCCACCTGCGGCCACCAAACAGGGAGTCCTTGAGGTTTTCGGGCAAGTCCTTGATTTCCCCGAATACTACGGCGTGAACCTCGATGCCCTCAACGACTCCCTGCATGACTTCGCGGATGCCCTCTCAGAGGACGACGACGGCCCGGTCACCATGCTCTGGCAGGTGCCTGCCGCCTACCGCACGGACCGTTCCTTCGGCGTCGTCTGCGAGATCCTGCAAGACGCGGAGCGTTACGCCGGCCGGGACCTCGCAGTGATCGCAGTCTTCCAGAACTAAGCCGCCCAGCGGGGGAGCCTGGCTAGGCGTTCGCGATCAACCCCAGCTCAGCCTTGGAAGCCAGCGAGGAGTGCTTCGGGAACACGCGCACGGTGTAACCAAAGGAACCTGAGCGGTTGATGACCAAGGAGCCACTGAAGAGGTAGCGTCCGCCCCCGAGGTCCTCTTGGGAATCCAGTTCGGCGAGCAGGACATCGTCGAGTTCGTCCGATTCCTCGGCGCGACCGAACGCCACTTCGACGCACACATCGTCAGGGGTCAAGTTGTCCAGGGCCACGTAGGCGTTCACCTGGAGGGCGTCACCCACTTGGGGCTCCTCGGACACTCCCACCGAGTCCACATGCTCCACCACAACCTCGGGCCAAGCGCTGCGGACCTTGGAGGTCCAGGCCGCGAGCTCCTTGGCCTCCTTGAACGATTCCGCCGTGGCACGCCGTCCGGACAACGCTGCAGGGCAGTACAGGTTGTTCACGTAATCGTGGAGCATGCGTTCGGCCGAGACAGCCGGGCCCAGATTGGCCAGCGTGTGCTTGATCATGGCCACCCAATGGGTTGGCACCGTTTCCTGGCTGTACTCGGACGGCCCTGCGGCCCCGGCTCCCTGCGCAACGGTGGTGCCGTAGAAGCGCGGAGCTACCTGGTTCTCCAGCAATTCGTAGAGCGCGGCAGCTTCGATGTCATCGCGCTCGTCCGAAGAAGCGCCGTTGTTCGCCGTCGGAATCGCCCAGCCGTTTTCGCCGTCGTACATCTCGTCCCACCAGCCGTCCAAGACCGAAAGGTTGAGCGAGCCGTTGATCGCGGCCTTCATTCCGGAGGTGCCGCAGGCTTCCAAGGGGCGGAGCGGGTTGTTGAGCCACACATCGCAACCGGGGAACAACGTCCGTGCCATGGCGATGTCGTAGTTCGGGAGGAACACGATGCGGTGCCTGACTTCGGGGTCGTCCGTGAAGCGGACCAAGTCCTGGATCATCTTTTTGCCGGCGTCATCGGCGGGGTGCGACTTGCCCGCGATGACCAACTGGATGGGGCGTTGGGGGTCCAGCAAGAGTGCCTTGAGGCGGGCAGGGTTCCGCAGCATGAGCGTGAGGCGTTTGTAGGTTGGCACACGCCGGGCGAAGCCAATCGTCAAAACATCGGGATCCAACACGGAGTCAGTCCAGCCAAGTTCGGCATCGGCTGCGCCGCGCTTCTTCCACGAGGCCCGGAGTCGACGTCGAACGTCCTCAACTAGCTGGGCGCGCAGCTTGCGGCGAAGCGCCCACACGTCCTCGTCGCTGACATCGTAGGCGAGGTCCCACCGGCCCTGCGCCTCGGCTTCAGCGCCGAAGTGGTGGCGGGCCAGGGAGGCAACCAATGGGTCCACCCACGTGGGTGCGTGAACGCCATTGGTAACGGAGGTAATCGGGATTTCGGAGTGGTCGAATCCTGGCCACAGGCCGGAGAACATCTCCCGCGACACGACGCCGTGCAACTTGGCCACGCCGTTGGCCCGCTGGGCAAGGCGCAAGCCCATGACAGCCATGTTGAAGACTGACGGGTTACCGCCGTCGTAGTTCTCGCTGCCGAGTTCCAAGATCTTGTCCGTGGGCACGGCCGGGGCGAGCCCCGCTTCGAAGAAGTGCCGTATCTGGACGGTCTCGAACCGGTCGATGCCGGCCGGGACCGGGGTGTGGGTGGTGAAAACCGTGGACGCCCGTCCCGCTGCCAGGGCCTCTTCCCACGTCAAAGCGTTGTTGGGATCGGACATGGCTTCCTGGATCCGCTCAATCCCCAGGAAACCGGCGTGGCCCTCATTGGTGTGGAATACCTCCGGGGCGGGGTTGCCGGTGAGCTCCTGGTAGACGCGCAGGGCCTTGACGCCGCCCATGCCGAGCAGAAGTTCCTGTTGCAGGCGGTGGTCGCCTCCTCCGCCATACAGGCGGTCAGTGATGCCGCGTGCGGCTTCGTCATTGGATGGAACGTTGGAGTCCAGCAGCAGCAGTGGAACGCGGCCGACGTCGGCACGCCACACATGCGCGTGCAGCTCGCGTCCGTTGGGAAGCGGCAAGGAGATATGCACCGGCTTGCCGGGGACCCCGTCCTTGCCCGGGTGCCGAAGCAACGTCAGGGGCAGGCCGTCGGGATCGAGCACAGGATAGGTTTCCTGCTGCCAGGCGTCACGTGATAAGGATTGCTTGAAGTAGCCTGCCTGGTACAAGAGCCCGACGCCGATCAGCGGCACGCCCAGATCCGATGCGGCTTTGAGGTGGTCACCGGCCAGGATTCCGAGGCCACCCGAATACTGCGGCAAGACTTCCGTAATGCCAAACTCGGGCGAGAAGTAGGCGATGCACGCGGGCGCGTCGTCGCCCAGGCTTTGGTACCAGCGCGGTTCACTGAGGTAACGGTCCAGGTCTGCCGCCGCTTCTTGCACCCGGTTCACCAGTTCACCGTTGTTGGCGAGCTCCTGAAGGCGTTCGCGGCTGATGGAACCCAAAAGGGCGATGGGATCGTGCTGCGATGCCTCCCAGAGTGCGGGGTCCAAGCCCGCAAAAAGTTCCCGGGTGGGCCGGTGCCAGGACCAGCGCAAATTGGTCGCCAAACGCGCCAACGGCCGGATGGGCTCGGGGAGGACGGTACGGACTGTAAACCTTCGAATAGCCTTCACGAGCGCCACACTAACCGACGGACCTGCCAGCCGGTACTGCTTTGGGTTTCTTTTAGGTAAAAGTCATCCTCAATGCGGACATGCGCGAAAGATAGGTCGTGTACTTAGCATTCTTGTGGGATTGTCGCTAACGTCGTGCTTGTGACGAATACCGTGCGAACCACACCCGCTCTGAAATCCAAGACGAAAACGGACATAACCGACGGACTTCGCTTCGGTCGGTTCCCCATCACGGCCGTTCAGCCGGTGGTGGACGGTGGCCGTTTCCCGGCGAAGGCCCTGCCTGGAGAGGACCTCGCCGTCGGCGCCACGGTCTTCAGGGAAGGCCACGACCAGCTCGGTGTCACTGCCGTGCTGCTCGACACCAGGGGCCGGGAACGCCAACGCGTCCGCCTCACGCCCGCCCAAGGCGAGCAGTGGCGGGGCCTGGACCGCTGGGAAGGCCTCATCACCCCCAGCGGCACCGGCGCGTGGTCGTTCGTTATCGAAGCTTGGCATGACCGTTACGGCACGTGGCACCACAACGCCGAAGTCAAAGTGGGCGCCGGCATCGACGTCGAGCTGATGCTCGCCGAGGGCGCGGCGCTCCTTGGAGCGGCAGCCGACGACGCCGGACGCACCGGCGCAGAGAAGCGCACCTTGCGGGCGGCCTCAGTCGCGCTCGCGGACGCAACGAAATCTGCCGAGGAGCGCCTCGGGGCAGGGTTCAGCGCAGAGGTGCTTGCCGCCGTCGAGCGCGTTCCGATCCGTGAACTCGTGACGACCTCAGAGCGGTTCCCCCTGCAGGTGGAGCGTGACCTCGCCGGCCGTGGCTCTTGGTATGAGTTCTTCCCCCGTTCCGAAGGTGCCGTCCTGGACCACGCCACGGGCGAATGGACCTCCGGAAACTTCCGCACCGCTGCGAAGAGGCTCGACGCCGTCGCGGACATGGGCTTCGACGTCATCTACCTGCCACCCATCCACCCCATCGGTTTCCAGCACCGGAAGGGTCGCAACAACACGCTGACCCCCGGACCGCAGGATCCGGGATCGCCGTGGGCCATCGGCTCTAAGGACGGTGGCCATGACGCCATCCATCCGGACCTGGGTACGTTCGCGGATTTTGATGCCTTCGTGGCACGCGCCGGGGAACTTGGGCTGGAGGTGGCTTTGGACCTTGCACTGCAGGCTGCTCCCGACCACCCCTGGGTCACGAGTAATCCCGAATGGTTCACCACACGTGTTGACGGTTCCATCGCCTACGCGGAGAACCCGCCAAAGAAGTACCAGGACATCTTCCCCTTGAACTTCGACAACGACCCTGCGGGCCTTTCCAAGGAAATCCTGCGGATCGTGCAGTTGTGGATCAGCCACGGAGTGAAGATTTTCCGCGTGGACAACCCGCACACCAAGCCCGTTTGGTTCTGGGAATGGTTGATCGGAAAGATCAACAAGAAAAACCCGGAGGTCGTCTTCCTGGCAGAGGCCTTCACCCGTCCGCCCATGATGCATGCGCTGGGCCGCGCCGGTTTCCAGCAGTCCTATTCATACTTCACGTGGCGCAACACCAAGACGGAGCTGGAAGAGTACTTCCACGAGATCAGCCACGTCAGCCCGGCGTACTTCCGGCCTAACTTCTTCGTGAACACACCGGACATCCTCACCGAGTACCTGCAGTACGGGGGCCCGGCGGCGTTCAAGATCCGTGCTGTCCTCGCGGCCACTGCCAGCCCTTTGTGGGGCGTTTACGCCGGCTACGAACTCTATGAACATGTGGCCCGCCCAGGCGCCGAAGAGTACATAGACAACGAAAAGTACGAGTACAAGGCCAGGGATTGGGACGGTGCCGCAGAGTCCGGCCGGACCATGGCCCCATACATCACCCGTCTCAACACCATCCGCAAGGATCACGTGGCGTTGGGTGACCTGCAGAACCTCACGCTGCATCACAGCACGGACGATTCCACGATTGTCTACTCCAAACACAAAACCCTTCCTGACGGCACCAAGGACACCTTGATCATTGTGGTCAACGTGGATCCCCACAACACCCGGGAGAGCACCGTCTCCTTGGACTTGGCAGCCCTGCAGTTGGATCCTTCGGACCTTACCGAGGATGGACGCTTCCGGGTGGATGACCTGATCACCGGCCAAAGCTGGGAGTGGGGCGAGCACAACTACGTGCGGCTGGACGCCCACGTTGAACCGGCACACGTCCTGAGCATCCGGAGGCGGCCCTAAGTGAGTTTTTCTCCGCAGAACCCCACCCAGTACTTCACCCCGAAGAACACGTTCGAGCTGAACGCGCCAGGTCTCCAGCATGATCCGCATTGGTACCGCAAGGCAGTCTTCTATGAGGTGCTGGTCCGGGCTTTTGCGGATGCGAACGGGGACGGATCCGGCGATTTCCACGGCCTGATCGCCAAACTGGACTATCTCCAATGGCTGGGTGTGGATTGCCTTTGGTTGCCGCCGTTTTTCCATTCCCCGTTGCGCGATGGTGGCTACGACATCGCGGACTACACGTCCGTGTTGGATGAATTCGGCACCATCAGCGATTTCAAACGGCTGGTGGCCGAGGCACATGCCAGGGGAGTCCGGGTCATCATCGACCTTCCGTTGAACCACACCTCAGACCAGCACCCGTGGTTTCAGGAGTCGCGTAAGGACCCCACCGGTCCGTATGGCGACTTCTATGTGTGGAGCGATACGGACGAGAAGTACCAGGATGCCCGCATCATCTTCGTGGACACCGAGGAGTCCAACTGGACCTTCGATCCCATCCGCAGGCAGTTCTTCTGGCACCGCTTCTTCAGCCACCAACCAGACCTGAACTTCGAGAACCCCAAGGTGATCGAGGCGTTATACGACGTCGTCCGGTTCTGGCTGGACCAGGGAATCGACGGCTTCCGCGCCGACGCCATTCCCTACCTCTTCGAGGAAGAGGGCACCAACTGCGAGAACCTGCCGGCCACGCATAAGTTCCTCCAGGACCTTCGCCGGATGGTCGACGAGAACTATCCGGGCAGGGTGATCATCGCCGAAGCGAACCAGCCGCCGCACGAGGTTGTGGAGTATTTCGGCACGGAGGAAGCTCCCGAGTGCCATATGGCATTCCATTTTCCGATCATGCCGCGGCTTTATTATGCCCTGCGGGACCAAAAAGCCGCTCCTATCATCGAAACGCTGCGTGATACCCCGCCCATACCCAAGGGAGCCCAGTGGGGTACCTTCCTGAGGAACCACGACGAACTCACCCTGGAGATGGTCTCGGCGGACGACCGGGCGGCCATGCTGGGCTGGTACGCACCGGATCCGCGGATGCGGGCCAACATCGGAATTCGACGCCGGTTGGCGCCTTTGCTGGACAATTCACGGTCCGAAATCGAACTGATCAACGCTTTGCTGCTGTCCCTTCCCGGCAGCCCGTTCCTGTATTACGGAGACGAGATCGGGATGGGCGACAATATCTGGCTGGATGATCGCGACGCGGTGCGTACCCCGATGCAGTGGACACCGGACCGCAACGCAGGGTTCTCGGCCGCAGATCCGGGAAAGTTGTATCTGCCCGTTATCCAGTCCCTGGTCTATAACTACGGCATGGCCAATGTGGAAGCAGAATCGGCACACTCGGGTTCGTTACTGCGCTGGACGCGCCAAATATTGAGCGTCCGGAAGAACCATCCAGTGTTCGGATTGGGCGGTTTCCGCCATATCGAGGCGGACCACGAGGTCGTGTTGGCTTACGTTCGGGAGCTCGCGCCGGGAAACGTGGAAGGAGAGGACGCAGAAACCATCCTGTGCGTTTTCAACCTTTCTCAACACCCTGTGGCGGCAACCTTGGACCTCCCCGAGTTTGCGGGCCGTGGCCTGCGAGATATTTTCGGCGGCCAGCCGTTCCCGGCTGTCGGAGACAACGGTCAGTTGACCGTCATGCTGGGCAGCCACAACTTTTACTGGCTGCGGCTTCGCTCGGCTTTTTCCAATCCCGCGTCGCCTTTTACGCAGGCGATCCCAGTGGTGACGTCCAAAGGATGAGATGAGCAAGGAAAACTTGAACCCCTCCATTGAAGGACTTCTCAGGAACTGGCTTCCAGGAAAACGCTGGTTCCCGGTCAAAAGCGGCGACTTTGCGCTGGAGCGTGTTGGCGGCTTCAGCCTTCCCGTTGCGCGCGGCGGTACCGGCCTGGAGGTGGTCCTGCTGGCGGTGACCTACCGAACGGCCGACGCCGTACAGCGGACTGACGTGGTGCAGGTCCCGCTGAGCTACCGGAGCCACGAGTCCGCTGAGGCTTCCGCCGCCCTGCTGGGGGAGTACACGCACCCTGACCATGGCATCCGAGCGGTTTACGACGCCGTCTACGATCCCGATTTCGTGGCTGCCTGGTTGGAGCTCATGCGCAGCGAAGCATCGTTGCCGGATGGACTTGCCCGCGGACATGTCACCCGCGGCAGTGTGGCCCTTCCGGCCAAGCCCACCTCCATCCGGGTTATCTCCGGTGAGCAGTCCAACACCTCCGTGATAGTGAACGACGGCGATTCGGCAGCTATCGTGAAGATCTTCCGGGTGGTGGCGGCAGGCAAGAACCCCGAAGTGGAACTGGGCGCGGCCCTGACCGCGGCCAGCACCCGTGAAGTCCCTGCGACGCTTGGTTGGATTACCGGCTCCTGGGCGGACCCGGCGTCGAACGCTTCTGCAGCGGCGACAGGCGAGCTGACGGTGGCCCATGAGTTCCTCGCGGGCGGGCAGGACGCTTGGCGGTTGGCCGTTGAGGCCGCCGCCGCCGGTCAGGACTTCACCGAGGAGGCCCACGGCCTCGGCGCAGCGACCGCCACGGTCCACGCCCGGCTCGCTGAAACTTTCGGCACCACCGATGGCCAGCTCCAGGGTGATGAGATCATTGCCACGGTGGATCGTCGCATGCGGCAGTCGTGGGGCGAGGCAGCGTCCGCCGTCGGGCCTTATGGCGCCGAACTTGACCACCTGCTGGCGGCCCTGAACCCCCAGGACGTGGGGCAGTTGCAGCGCGTCCATGGGGACCTGCACCTGGGCCAGATTCTGAGGGTGCCAAGCCGTGACGGGCGAGCCGGCCGATGGGCCATTCTCGACTTCGAGGGCGAGCCACTGCGCACGATCAACGAACGCAATACCCCAGATCTGCCGTTGCGCGACGTTACGGGCATGCTGAGGTCGTTTGACTACGCTGCCGGTGCCGCCATGCGCGAAAACGCCGAAGCCCATGTGCCGGACACCTGGGTGGACGATTGTGCCACGGCGTTCCTCGAGGGGTATAGCGAGGTCAATCCGGGAACCATAGACCGCCGCTCGCCGCTCTTTGTGGCATTGTGGCTGGACAAGGCACTGTACGAGGTGGTTTATGAACTGCGAAACCGGCCGGACTGGTTGTCCATTCCGGTCAAGGCAGCACAACGAATCCTGGACACAACAAGCCGTGGAAAGCACGCGGCAGCTACAGCGGAAGGTAACTACATGACTGGCTCTGCACGCACCGATCGGCCCCGAGTTCCCCTGCACGTGGACTCCGAGACCTTGGAACGCGTGGCTGCCGGCGCCTACCACGCACCGCATTCGGTACTCGGCGCCCACCTTGATGACCACGGACACGTGACCATCCGCACCGTCAAGCACCTCGCCAAATCCGTGACGGTGGTGACGGAGGCAGGGCGCACCGAGATGACCCACGAGTCACACGGCGTCTGGGTTGCCGTCCTGGAACCGGTCCAGCACGGCCACGCACCGGACTACCGTTTGGAAGTGGTGTACGACGCCGAACCCGTCACCATCGATGACCCGTACCACTACCTGCCCACCGTCGGCGAGGTGGACCTGCACCTCATCGGTGAAGGCCGTCATGAGCGTTTGTGGGATGTCTTGGGCGCCCACGTCCAGCACTATCGCTCCGCGCTCAGCGATGTGGACGGTGTTTCGTTCGCCGTGTGGGCGCCGAATGCCCAAGCGGTGCGTGTCAAAGGCGACTTCAACGGCTGGGACGGCCGCTCGCACGGTATGCGCTCACTGGGCTCTTCGGGAGTCTGGGAGCTCTTCATTCCAGGCGTTGTAGCAGGGGCGTGCTACAAATACGAGATCCTCACCAAAGGCGGCGAGTGGTTGGAGAAAGCCGATCCTTTGGCTTTCGGTACCGAGGTCCCGCCGCTGACCGCATCCCGCGTGGTTGATCCCAGCTACCGGTTCAAAGACGACGCGTGGATGACCGCACGCGCGGCACGGGACCCGCACAATTCACCGATGAGCGTCTACGAGGTGCACTTGGGGTCGTGGCGCCTGGGCCTTGGCTACAAAGAGTTGGCCAAGGAGCTCGTTGAGTATGTGAAGTGGCTCGGCTTTACCCACGTGGAATTCATGCCGGTTGCCGAGCACCCCTTCGGTGGTTCATGGGGATACCAAGTGACCTCCTACTTTGCACCGACGTCGCGCTTCGGCCACCCGGACGAGTTCCGGTTCTTGGTCGATTCCCTCCACCAAGCAGGCATCGGCGTCCTCTTGGACTGGGTTCCCGCCCACTTCCCCAAGGACTCCTGGGCCTTGGCAAAGTTCGACGGGCAGCCGTTGTATGAGCACTCGGACCCGGCTTTGGGTGAACACCCGGACTGGGGCACTCTGATCTTCGACTTCGGCCGCAGCGAAGTCCGGAACTTCCTGGTGGCCAACGCCTTGTACTGGTTGGAGGAATTCCACATCGATGGCCTCCGCGTGGACGCGGTGGCTTCCATGATCTACCTGGACTACTCCCGCGAAGAAGGCCAATGGCGGCCCAACAAGTTTGGTGGCCGCGAAAACCTCGAGGCGATTTCCTTCATGCAGGAAGTCAACGCGACGGTCTACAAGTCCCACCCAGGGGCCATCATCATCGCCGAGGAGTCGACGGCTTTCCCGGGTGTCACGGCGCCCACCAACCACGGCGGACTGGGATTCGGTCTCAAATGGAACATGGGCTGGATGCATGACTCGCTGAAATATATCTCCGAGGACCCCATCAACCGCAAATGGCACCACGGCACCATTACCTTCTCCTTGGTCTATGCCTTTACCGAGAATTTCCTGCTGCCCATCAGCCACGATGAGGTTGTCCACGGCAAAGGATCCTTGCTCCGGAAGATGCCCGGCGACCGTTGGCAACAGTTGGCGAATCTCCGCTCATTCTTCGCTTACCAGTGGGCACACCCGGGCAAGCAACTGATCTTCATGGGTACGGAGTTCGGGCAGGAGGCCGAGTGGTCCGAGCAATACGGACTCGACTGGTTCCTGGCCGATATCCCCTCCCACCGTGGCATCCAGCTTCTCGTGAAGGATCTCAACGAGCTCTACGCATCGACGCCGGCGCTCTACGAACGGGACAACGAGGCGGGCGGATTCCAGTGGATCAATGGTGGGGACGCCGATCACAACGTCCTGACGTTCATCCGTTGGGGCAACGACGGCAAACCCCTCGTTTGCGCCGTGAACTTCTCCGGAGGCCCGCACAAGGATTACATCCTGGGCGTTCCGTCCGCGGGAGAGTGGACCGAGGTCCTGAACACGGACTCCGAAACGTATGGCGGCTCGGGCGTTCTCAACGCAGGTGCCCTCAAAGCCACGGCGCCCGGAACGGACGGCCAGCCGGCTGCGTTGACCGTAACGCTGCCGCCCCTCGGCGCTTCCTGGTTCACCGTGGCGGACGAGGTCCGTAGCTCACTGGATTCGGTGAGTGACTAGGTTCAGTGACTGACTAGGTTCAGTGACTGACTTGGTTCGGTGTCTGAGTAGATAGCCAAGATCGGGAGGGCCTGGAACTGCGTGCTCCGGGCCCTCCTTCCCTTTGTTTCCGGGCCAATTCCGCGGTTTCGGATCCGGCAGGAAGGTGCCTTGCTGGGGCTCTTTGCCATCTCGCCGGACTGGAGGTATAGTTAGTACCCGCGCTGCTCCACGAGCTGAGATCGCAAGCTGACAAGAAACCGCAAGGAAATCTACGTCATGCGTGCCGATTTGACTCGAAGGAATCCAGCCGGTAAGTTTGAAAAGTTGCTCCGGAGCGATCCTGGACCCTGTGGGGTGTGGGTGGTGCCGGTTAGTGTCTGTTGTTTGAGAACTCAATAGTGTGCCAAGTTTGTTGATGCCGATTGTT